>DVKA01000024.1 GCA_018716365.1 Candidatus Caccocola faecipullorum | reverse complement strand
CGCAGCATCATAAACACGAAAGAGGGCGCGCGCTTCAAACACATCCTCGACAATATGGTGACGACCTTCACCTGTCCCGACTGCGGCGGCTCGCGCGTCAACGAGCGTGTGCGCAGCTGCTTGATTAACGGAAAGAACATCGCCGACGTCACCGCGATGCCCGTGCCCGAGGCGCTTGAATTCGTAAATTCGATAACCGACCCGATGGCCGCGGACATCAAGCGCGAGCTTGGCCGCCGGCTCGGCGCGCTCGTGCAGATCGGCCTCGGCTACCTCTCGCTCTCGCGCGGGACTGGTACGCTCTCGGGCGGCGAGGCGCAGCGCATCAAGATAGCGAAATACATCAACTCGGCGCTCACAGACATGGCCTACGTTCTCGACGAGCCGAGCGTCGGCCTCCACGCGAAGGACATCGACCTGCTCAAGAAATCCCTGCGCGCGCTGCGCGACCACGGCAACACCGTGCTCATCGTCGAGCACCACCGCGAAGTCGTCAAGCTCGCCGACCACGTAGTGGACATGGGGCCCGGGGCTGGAAGCAAGGGCGGCGAGGTGGTCTTCGAGGGCAGCTACGACGAGCTGCTGAAATCCGACACAATCACGGGGCGGATGCTCCAGATGAAGAGCCCCTTCAAAACCGGGCTGCGCGAGCCGAAGGGCTGGTTCCGCGTCGGGCCGACGAGCCTGCACAACCTGAAGAACGTCAGCGTGGATTTGCCGCTCGGCGTCATGACGGTGATCGCGGGCGTAGCGGGCTCGGGCAAAAGCTCGCTGATGGAATCCTTCCAAAATCAGATAAAGGAAGATGTAATCTTCATAGGACAGAAAAACATAGGCATCAACCTGCGCTCCACGCCCGCGACCTACCTTGGAATAGCCGACGAAATACGCGCGATATTCGCCGCGGAAAACAAAGTCTCCTCCGCGTGGTTCAGCTTCAACTCAAAGGGAGCCTGCCCCGCCTGCGGAGGCTCGGGCGTAATAGTCTCCGGCATGGCCTTCATGGACTCGATAGAGACCGTCTGCGACCTCTGCGGCGGCAAACGCTACTCGAAAGAGGCGCTTGCCTACACGTACAAAGGAAAGAACATCGCGGAAGTGATGGACATGACCGTGGACGAGGCCGCTGAATTCTTCGCAGGCCGCCCGCTCTGCGAAAAACTCACCTCGCTGCGCCGCACGGGCCTCGGCTACCTGCATCTCAACCAGTCGATGACGACGCTCTCGGGCGGCGAACTCCAGCGCGTCAAACTTGCGTCGCATCTGAATCTTCGCGGCTCCATCTTCATCCTCGACGAGCCGACCGACGGCCTGCACCTCGACGACATCAAGACGCTGATGAAGCTCTTCAACGAACTGACCGACGCGGGTAACACGCTGTTCCTCGTCGAACACAGCGTAGACGTGATGAAAGAGGCCGACTACATTGTTGAGCTCGGCCCGGGCGGCGGAAACTCCGGCGGAGAAATAATCTTCGCGGGACTGCCGCGCGATATGCTCTCCTGCGAAAAATCCGTGACGCGCCCATACCTCGCGGAAAGTTTGCCCGCTTCGGAGGCGCGCGCATGATAATCAAAACCGCCGACAACCTGCCGAAAAGCGACGAATTCACCTTCACGGCGATAGATTTTGAACGCGCCAACAACTGCCAGAGCTCGATATGCCAGATAGGGCTCTGCGTCGTCGAGCGCGGGCGCGTCGTAAAATGCGCCGAATATCTCGTGAAGCCGCCGAAGCGCATCTGCTTCTTCCAGCAGAAGCCCGTCGAAATACACGGCATAACCTACGAAGACGTCGCCGACGCGCCCTCCTTCGCCGAAGTCTGGCGCGAAATTCTGCCAGACATAGAGGGCCGCCCGCTCGCGGCGCACAGCTTCCGCGACGACGCGAAGACGCTCGAAGCGGCGCTGCGCTCGTTTAAACTGAAATACGACTACAAGGCCGCGGGCTACATCTGCACGCTGGAACTGGCGCTGCGCACCGGCATCCACGGCGAAAACAACAAATACAGCCTCGAATCGCTCTGCGAACGCTACTCCGTGCCGCTGCGCGCGCACCACGCGGGGTCGGACGCCGAAGGCTGCGCGCGCCTCGCGCTCAAGATAGCGGGCGAGCTGGGCATAGACTCGTTCCGCAAACTCGCGGAGCTCTCGCAGCCGCCGGAAGTCCCGGAGCCGGAGCTGCCCGATACGCTCTCCTATGAAGATTTGGAAGAACTTGAAAAATATATAAGCCGCCTCAAAAGCAAGAAAAACGTCCGCCTCGCCGACTGCCCCAAAGCGCGCGAGCTGGGCCGCGCGAAGCGCATCCTGCGCCACAACCCAGACGCACAGCTCGAAAGAGAAACCGCGATGAGCGCGAACGGCCTCAACAACTGGCTCATGCGCGCGGAAAACGAAACCCCCGCGCCCAGGCCGCGCAGAAGACGCGGCGGCAGAAGGCGCGTCAAACGCGCCGCCCCCCAGCCGCAGCTGAACTGACGCTACGTTGAATACTTTTGCCGCAATGGGCAAAAGTATTCAACGAGACTGCGCGCCGGTTCAGATAAGTTTTTTATCCAGCAGGAAATCCATAACGTTGATATTCAGCACGCCGCCGTCGTCGTACCATCGTCCCGCGGTGTCCCTGCGCACGATTATCTTCGGGAAGGAATCTCCGGTGAGCGCGAACGGGCGCGCCTCGACAGCCGCCTTTTCCGGCGTCTCCATCGCGTAGGCCGACTGGATATAGACGCGCCGCCCTCCTGAATTGACGACGAAATCTATCTCGCGCGGCGAACGGACGGAGCTTCCATTGTCGTTCGCCGTGCGCGCGAACACCACGCCCACGTCGACCGAAAAGCCGCGCGACACGAGTTCGTTGTAGATTATATTCTCCATTATGTGCGTCATTTCCTGCTGGCGGAAGCCGAGGCGCGCGTTGCGCAGCCCTACGTCCTCGCAGTAATATTTGCTCGGATAGTCGAAATAAGATTTTCCCCTGACGTCGTATCTCCTGCTCTCGGAGAAAAGAAAAGCGTCCTCAAGGTGAGATATATACGCCCTCACCGTGTTCGGAGAAATGCTGACGCGCGAGCGCGATTTCAGCGCGCCGGTAATCCTCGCGGGATTCGTCAGAGAGCCGACAGAAGAACAGAGAAGGTCGAGAATCATGCCGAGCGCGTCCTCTCGCTCGATTTTTTTGCGTTCCACTATATCTTTCAAATAGACCTCGGAAAAAAGCGACTTCAGATAATTCATCTTTGCGGCGTCGTCCGGCCTCGAAAGCACGAACGGCATACCGCCGTAAAAGGCGTAGCGCTCGAACGCCTCGTCCCTGCCGCAGCCGGAGGCCGGCAGAAATTCTGCAAAACTCAGCGGATGGACGCGGATTTCGTCGCTGCGCCCGCGGAACTCCGTCAGAATATCCGACGAAAGCATCTTCGAATTGCTGCCGGTCACATAGACGTCGAGATTCGGCAGGCTCCGCAGGTCGTTCAGCGCGTCGTAGAAAGTTATCCTCTTCCCGTCGGGGTTGTATGGATTCGCCGCCTCGTCGGACATCTGTATCTCGTCCACGAAGAGATAATACTCGTCCTTCTTTCCCTCCGCTATGCCGCGGACATAGGCGGACAGCTCAAGCGGGTTGCGGAAACGTATGTCCCGCGCAAGGTCGAGCTCGACGGAAATTATCTGCTCTTCGCGCACGCCGTGGCCCAGCAGGTAATTTCTGAAAAGCCGCCGCAGAAGATAAGACTTCCCGCAGCGCCTTATGCCGGTTATGACCTTCACCTGGCCGTCCCAACGGTAAGACAGCAGCCTTTCAAGATAACCGTCCCGTCTGATCTCCTCCATCGCGCGCCTCCTGTTGAATTCTTTTGCCCAAACAGGCTTTTATATTCAACATAATGATAACACAGAAGCCGGACGGGAAAAGCGTCGATACTGAATTTTTGCGCCGCAATGGGCGAAAGTATTCAACGAGACCGCGCCGCGGAGATTTTGCTTTGCAGACAACGAGGGATGATTACAGCCGTTTAACTTTTTTCGAGAGACGTCAGCCCGTCACGCCGGGCTTGTTCCGGCATCCATCGGCTTTTCGCTCCCGTGCGCCGCGGCGCAGAAAGCCGCCGGATTACGCCGCAGCTCTGAATGACGGTCAACAGGCGTTTCCCCAGACAGTTGTACGAGCATAATATACTTATTCAACTTTTTAAGGAAACGCCTGTTAATTGTCATTCCGCGCTTTGACGCAATGCACTGTTCGCGCAAGCGAACATTTCAAATTTCTTTAGTGCATTGCTAACGTCCGATGAAACGGGGCGGACCCTACCGGCGGCGTTTTCGCCGGTGGACGCGGAATCTAGCGTCTTCAAGCACAGTAACGTTAGGGAATCAAAGTCGCTGGACCCCGCGTCGGAGCGCGGGGTGACAAGGCGGCCGTTTCTTGAATGAAGTTAAGAAACTATAAACAAACCGCCGCTTCCATCGTTCGGGAAGCGGCGGCCCGTTGTGAAACGGCGCTTATGCACATAAGCGTTTCAACTCACGCGCCCGGGCGGGCGCGACAAAAAGCTTTTTGTTTCAAAGACGTGCGGGCCGCGGCGGAAAACGGCGGCCCGCACGCGGCTAAGCCTTTAGAACGTCCATGCAAACCCCGCGTTTACAGTCCATTCCTTCTCAAAATCGCTCCCAGCGCTGCGCTCCGCGTCGATATAGAAACGCGCGTCCTCGCCCCACTTGAAAGCCGCTCCGACGCCGTACTCGAACCACGTATCATCGAAAGCGTCGCTCCTCTGATAGCTGTTCCCGGCGCCGTCGTCCATCGACACCGTATAATCGCCGCAGAACTCATGGTAGAGATTCGCCTTCAGGTAAATATTGCTGTACTTGTTGATGTCGCGACCGATGTTGAAGCCGACGCGTCCGAGCAGGCTCGAAATACCGCTCTGATGCACGGAAACGCCGTTGCTCATCTTGTAATCCGCGCCGCTGAAATATCCCCAGCTCAGCTGCGCCTGAGGCTCTATATACCAGCCCTTAGCGCCCATAGCCATCTTGCGCCCGAACTCCGCGCTGAAGGCGAAACTGTCATTGTCATAATCGCCGGAAATACGATTCCCGCTCCTGTCCGTCGCGTCGAAATCGTTATCCCAGCGTCCCGCCTTCACAGCGACGTCGAGGTAATGGCCGTTATCGTGCATCTTCGTGTAATAAAGGCCGAACTCCTTACCCTCGTTCTCGCCGTCGCCGCGGTAATAACTTCCCTCGCCGTCCGTATAGCTGAAAGCCACGCCGATATAACTCGTATACTTATCAGTGCGCTTCAGCACGTCGTCGTAGCCGAGCTGATACATGACATACTCGTTCTCAAAGCCGAAAGCGCCGTCGCGGTTGATCTTCCCGCCCTTAACGCGGAACCACGCGCCGTTGTCCGGCTCGTCCTCCTGACGCAGATCGCCCATGCGCTGCATCAAAGAATCCATCTCAGTGCGCCACGTATGATAACCGAGCGCGTTAGCGGAAAATCCCGCCTCGACGGAAGTCGTAGGAGAATCATCCGGGCCGCCGGTCTCTTCCTGAAATATTTCCTTCAGATACCAGTCGGTCTCATAATTTTCGTCGGCGCTCTCCTTACTCCCCAGCTCATACCTGTTCCAGTAAAGCTTTCCTTCAGTCGCCGGCGCGGAAAAAGATCCCTTCTCCTCGCCGACGCTCACAAGCACCGTTCCGTCCGCGCCGTTAGTAAGAGAAGAGGAATTTACGTTATTCAGGAAAATATAATGCTCGCCGGAGTGTGCGCCTGTAACATAAACGCGGTCGCTGCTGTTCTGCGTCTCCGCGTCGATATTCATGCGGATGACGCCGCCCTCGCCGGAAAGCGACGCGGCCGTGAGATTCCTGTAACCGGACGCGGCGGAAGCGTTGTTGTAGGTCATGTCGAGAGCGCCTGAAGAATCAAGCTTCAGCGCCGAGACCTCGGAGCTTCCAGTCATCTGCCACTGCGCGGAGTCGGAAAACGATAGGTCGACGTGTCCCGTCTCCATATCGTTGACATTGCGGTAGAAAGACTGCGCGCCCGTGAAAACGCCGTCGATAGAGCCGTCGTTGGCCGTTTTAAGCTGTCCCGTAACCTGAGAAATTCCAGTGGAATCCGAGGCGCCGATTAAGATTTCGGAAGCGTCGGAAATTATGTCGTCTTGCAGCAGCATCGCGCCGTCTTTCTGATTCAGCGAGATTGTCGAGCTGTTGAGCGCTTCGACCCTGCCTGAGAGATATATCATGTTATTTGCGGACGCTCCGGCCGTTATGGTAGAAGCGTCGGCCCTAAGCGCGGTCGCGCCGTTTGCCGAAAGGCCGTTTGAGAAGGTGAGGCTGCTGCCTTTCTCCGCTAGCGCGGAAATCCCGACGCTTTTTTCATCCGCGACGGTGTTGAAGGAAACCGGGCCGGCAAACGAAGCGTTTGAATTTACTGCGTAAACACCAAACGACTGCGCGGCATCGCCGTTGCTGTCAACTCCTTCTGAGACGGTCGTTATGTCGGCGTCGTTAAAATTTGCCGCTCCGATGTTTAGCAGGTAAATGCCGTAATTTGAGACGTAATCAGGGAATTTTTGGTATTGGCCTCGGTCGAGATATTCTTTCGCGCCGGAAGCATGTATCGTGGTTTTCCCTCCGACTGAGATAATGACGTTGTCTTGTGATTTATTAACAAGCCTGTCCGTCAGTTTCATTCCAATCGCATTGTTGCCGCCTTCTACCGTTATATCAAGGTTGCCTTGAAAATCAAAGTGCCCAGCATTGATAGAACCGTAATGCTGGAGATAGTATTCCTGTCCGGTGCCGTTACTCCATGTAGAAAGGCCATAGTTGAAGTATTTTGCTCCGCCTACGTTGACTGTTGTGTCGCCTTTTACTGTCATTTGCGTTATAGCGTTGGCTGCACCGAGCTGTATACCCAGATTCCCCTGCCAACCGCCGCTAATGTTAATGTCTAGGTCTTTGTTAAAGACAATATTTTTTGTTCCGGCGGCGTCTTCTTCCGTTATTATTCCAATC
>DVKA01000233.1 GCA_018716365.1 Candidatus Caccocola faecipullorum | reverse complement strand
GAAATGGTAATGCCTGGCGACAACAGCACCTTCGAAGTCAAACTCATCGCGCCGATAGCGATGCAGGAAGGACTTCGCTTCGCAGTCCGCGAAGGCGGCCGTACGGTCGGCGCCGGCGTCGTCACCGAGATTCTCGACTAGTTTTAGCGTAAGAAAATGGGGGCGGCTGTCAGCGGCCGCCCTTTCAAATTAAATTTTTCGTCTGGAGTGGATAAGCATGGCTGACATCATCGGTCTTCAGTGCACCGAGTGCAAGCGCCGCAACTACGTCACGCTTGTAAACAAGAAGAAGGCTCAGAAAAAGCTGGAGAAGAAAAAATATTGCAAGTTCTGCGACAAGCACACCTTGCATAAAGAGTGCAAATAGTGTAGAATACCCTTTGCATGCAGGTCTGTAGCTCGAACTGGTTAGAGCACCGCACTCCAAATGCGGGGGTTGAGGGTTCGAATCCTTCCAGGCCTGCCATTTTTTTATTCTCCTGGAACGGTTAGGAATCACAAATAATTTCAAAGTCGATAAACGAGGAGGTCGGGGTTGATGGATAAAGTCCTCGACTATGTGCGGGAGTCAAGAGCCGAACTTAAAAAAGTAGCGTGGCCGACGAAACAGCAGCTTTGGTATTCCACGCTGATCGTCATCGTCGTCACGGCTATCGCGTCGGCTTATCTTGGACTGGTAGATTTAATACTCACCGGAGTATTCTCCAAGTTCATCCAGTAAGAGCCTCTCGGGCAGACAGAAGCGTCTCGACAGTAATCTTGGAGGTGGAGAGGACCTGCGTCCTCTTTTGACATGAGCGAATTATTCGGAAATACACAGGAACGCCGCTGGTACATAGTCCAGACCTACTCGGGATACGAGAACAAGGTCAAGGCGAATCTCGACCAGCGTATCGCCACTATGGGCATGGAAGACAGGATCTTCCGCGTCCTCGTCCCCGTCGAGGAAAAAGTGACGATAAAAGACGGAAAGACGAAGCGCGTGAAGCGTAAAGTCTTCCCGAGCTACGTCCTGGTCGAAATGATACTCGAAGACCAGTCCTGGTATGTCGTTCGCCATACGCCTGGGGTCACGGGCTTCGTAGGCTCCGGCAACCATCCTATCCCGCTTTCGCCCAAGGAAGCCGAGGAAATCATGCGCAAGCTCGGCAAAGAGGCCAAGCCGAAGGTGGAGGTCGACTTCCACATCGGAGACATGATACAGGTGAAGAACGGGCCGTTCGCGGGACAGAGCGGACCGGTGGTCGAGATAGACGCCGACAAGGCCAAGATAAAGTTCCGCATCACGGTGTTCGGCCGCGAGACCGACGTCGAAGCGGACTACAACGACTTGGAGAAGATATAGCGCGGGCGTCTCCGCGCGCGCACTTTGACAAATGAATAACAGTCTCCGCATGGAGCGGAGGCTTTCAATCTAAGGAGGAAACATCGTCATGGCTAAGAAAGTAGTTGGGGAGCTCAAGCTTCAGCTTCCCGCAGGAAAAGCCACGCCGGCGCCGCCGGTAGGACCGGCGCTCGGACAGCGCGGCATCAACATCATGGAATTCGTCAAGGCGTTCAACGCCAAGACGGCCGACCAGGTTGGACTCATCATCCCGGTCGTCATCACGGTCTACGCAGACCGCAGCTTCACCTTCGTCCTCAAGACCCCGCCTGCAAGCGTCCTCATCAAGAAGGCCGCCGGCAAGGACAAGGGCTCGGCCGTCCCGAACAAGGACAAGGTAGGCAAGCTCACGAAGAAGCAGGTAGAAGAGATCGCGGCCCTCAAGATGCCCGACCTCAACGCGAACGACATCGAAGCAGCCATGCGCATGATCGAAGGTACGGCGCGCTCGATGGGATTCGAAATCGTAAAATAGCCTGAGGCCCCGGCTCGCCGGGAGTGGAAGGACGCGAAGAACGTCCGCTATCACCACAAGGAGGAAAATTAAATGTCAAGAACAGGAAAACGTTACAGGGCGCTGCTCGAAAAAGTCGATCTCACGAAACAGTATCCGCTTTCGGAAGCCGTAACGCTCGCTAAAGAATGCGCGACGGCGAAGTTTGACGAAAGCCTCGAACTCCATGTTCGTCTGGGCGTTGACCCCCGCCACGCGGACCAGCAGGTGCGCAGCACCATCGTACTTCCCTTCGGAACCGGCCACACGAAGAGAGTGGCCGTCCTCGCCCTCGGCGAGAAGCAGAGGGAAGCCCAGGACGCGGGCGCGGACATCGTCGGCGGCGAAGACCTGGTCGCTGAGATCCAGAACGGCAGACTTGACTTCGATGCGGTAATCGCCACGCCGGACATCATGAAGGTAGCCGGACGCCTCGGTAAAGTCCTCGGACCCCGCGGACTCATGCCGAGCGCCAAGACCAACACCGTCACGTTCGACGTCGCCGATGCCATCAAAGAGATCAAGGCCGGCCGCGTAGAGTTCCGCGTCGACAAGACCGCCATCACCCACAACGCGGTGGGCAAGGCGTCGTTCCCCGTCGAGAACCTCATCGGGAACGTCAAGGCCCTGCTCCGCGCCATCGTCAAGGCGCGCCCCGCTGCGGTGAAGGGCACCTACATCAAGGGAATAACCGTCGCCACGACAATGGGCGTCGGCATCCAGATAGACCCCGCTCAGGCTCAGAAAGAAGTCGCCTCTGCCGACTAATCTCTGACGGATATAAAAAATCAAGCCCCGGCTCAAAGCCGGGGCTTTTTTCGTGCCTTTTTGTCGGAAGGCTGGGCCGGACGCCGCGCCGTCAATTTCTCTTCTTCAGCGCCGAGAGCCAGCGCGGCAGCATTTTTTCAAGCGGCGTCTTGCCGTTCCTGTCGGAGAACGCTAAGAACTTGCCGAGCAGCGGCATAAAATATTTCCGCCCGTCGACGGTCAGATCGCGTTTTATAAAAAACGTGCGGATTATTCGCCCGCGCCCGTCCAGCGCAGTTTTTTGGAGCAGCCCGTTCTCATGGCAGAAGCGCAGAAAGACGGCGTTCTCGTCGTAGAAATCTTCCAAAACCGCGGCCCCGACGCCCACCGCCGCGATGTCGTAGACATATTCCTTCCAGCTCAGCGTTTCGAGCTTCGTCAGCCGCAGCGCCTCCTTCGCCATATCAAGCGGGACGGGCAGCATCTTGTGGAGCGCTTCGCTTGAATAGCCGCGGTAGACCGGCTCTGGGCGACCGAGCAGCTCTGCGGCCGCCTCCGTATAGACCAGACACAGCTCACCGCCGAAGAGCCCGCCGATAAAATCTCCGTTGCAGTACATCATGAAGTTCCCGCTCTTTGCGGGCGAGAACGAGATGCTGCATCCGGGTTCGTCGAGAAGCGTATAAACTTCCTTCATAAGCGCCAGCGACTCCTCGGCGCGAGTGTGTTTCACCGCCATTTTCTATTTCACCGGAATTCGTTTCGCGGCGTTTTCGATTACGTTCTGGATATGCTTCGT
>DVKA01000232.1 GCA_018716365.1 Candidatus Caccocola faecipullorum | reverse complement strand
GCAAGCGACGAACCGTATGTACCGATTATCGCGCAGACTTTCTCACGCTCGATGAGACGCTTGACGGCGTTCGCCGCCTCGACCTTGTCGCTCTTGTTGTCGACTACGACGAGCTCGATCTTCTTGCCGTCTACTTCGGGGTACTGCTTGTGCGCAAGATTCACGCCGTCGAGCTCAAGCTGTCCGCCGACCGCGTTTCCGCCGGTGATAGGCAGATATACGCCTATCTTGACAGTCTCCGCCGCAGCGGCGATTCCTGCCGCAGCAAATACGACCGCTAGAGCGAGTGCAAACCGTTTGGCTACCTTCATACAAAATCCCCTCTTCTATGAGAAAATGAATATGTCGGAAATTATAACTTATCTTTTTATAAATTTCAGCCCCGCACCTGCGTATCCGGCAGTATTTTTTTTAATTTTTCGGGAGTTGCGGCTTCGGCGGCGAGGAATTTTTCGTCGAGGCAATTGTTGGGCTTGAAGCA
The DNA here is from genome assembly GCA_018716365.1 of Candidatus Caccocola faecipullorum. Lineage (GTDB taxonomy): Bacteria > Synergistota > Synergistia > Synergistales > Synergistaceae > Caccocola > Caccocola faecipullorum. Next base: position 16,245 of record DVKA01000232.1, on the reverse strand, counting down.
CTGGACGCGCCACGGTTCGCCGCGCAGGGTTTCGCGCAGCGTCAGGAGGTCTTCGCGCGAATGCAGCGCGGGGACGTATGTGGTGCGGAATTCGTACGAGGGCGCGCGGTTTTTGATGAGTTCCATCGAGCTGCGGATTTTTTCGACATTCACGCGCGTTCCGGTCAGCCGTTCGTAGGATGCGGCGTCTAGCGGGGCTTTTACGTCCATCGCTATCTGTTCGACGAGCCCTTCGTTCAGAAGCATTTCTATAACTTCGGGGCGCGAGCCGTTTGTGTCGAGCTTTACGGGAAGGCCGAGCGCGGTTATCTCGCGCGCGAGGTCGGGCAGGCCGGGCTGCAGCGTCGGCTCGCCGCCGCTTATCACCACGCCGTCGAGGAAGGCGGCGCGCCTTTTAATATCCGCGAGAATCGCGGCGAGGCCGAGCCTCTCTCCGCGGCCAAGCGCGAGTTCGCCGTTGTGGCACCACGGGCAGCGGAAGTTGCAGCCGAGGCAAAATATCACGGCGCAGAGGTGCGCCTCCCAGTCTAAAAAAGAGGCGGGGAGGTATCCCCCCGCCGCGAAATCTATTTCTTTTTCCATTTTTTGCGCGCTTTACTTCGCGGCCCCTACGGGCGTGCGCGCGCGGTCTTTGAGCTCGCCGCGCTTTCCGGCGTTCCACGACGACGTGCGCGTGAAATAGCCCGTGACGCGCGTGATGCCGTCCACGTCTTCCGAGCCGCAGAGCTCGCAGTGGTCGCGCAGCCCGCGCTCCATGTGGCTGCATTCGTTGCATATCGTGAACTCGGGGCTGAAGGCGACCTGCGCGTTCTCCGAGTGCCTGAAGGTCTTTATTACGAACGAGGCGAGCGCCTTCGGGTCGGGCTTGTGCTCGCCCATCCAGACGTGCGTGATAGCTCCGGCCTTTATCATCGGGTGCAGCTCGCCCTCGCGCACGACCTTGTCTATCGGGTCCTGTGCGAGCCTGTAATTGAGGTGCGTGCTGTTCGTGTAGTATATCTCGCCGCTTTCCATGTCGCCCTTGACGTATTTCTTCGCAACGTCGGGGTAGGCGCGGAGGTCGAGCTTCGCGAAGCGCAGCGCGGTGCTCTCCGCGGGCGTCTGTTCCAGTACGATTTTGAGGCCGAGCCGCTCGGAGAGCTGCTGGCACTTGAGATCCATGTACTGTATGACGGCGCGGCCGAGCGTGGCGGCCTCCTCGCTTTCGTGGAGCTGGCTGCCGGTCATCGCCTGCACCATCTCGTTGAGGCCGAGTATGCCTATGAGGTGGCTCGCCTTGCGCATACGCAGGTACGGCTCGTCGTCGTGCGAGACGCAGAGCGCCGCAAGCGGCCCTTTCTCGCCGAGGTCGAGTATGCTCTTTATGAAAGCGCGCTTCTGGAGGTGCGCCTTCGCCGCAAGCTCCATCTCCTCGTCGATTATGTCGAAGAGCAGTTCGTCGTCGCCCGCGGCGCGGTATGCTGCGCGCGGCAGGTTCAGCGTGACGTTCTGGAGCGCGCAGTAGCGCATCTTCCACGGGTGCTTGGCTTCGTCAAGGTCCTCGGGCGTAAGCTCGAAGGAGAGGCGGCAGCACTCGGAGAGCTTTGCGACGCCGCCGCGGTCGAATACGAAATATGTGTTGCCCTTTTCGGACGAGAGCGTGCAGGCGAGGTTGAGGAATTCCTCCCAGCCCTCTTCCTTGAAGAAGTAGTCGGTGATGTGGAGCAGCGGCTTCGGGAAAAAGAAGGGCTGCCCGCGGCTGTCGCCGCTCATGTAGACGTCGAAGAGCGCGCGCAGGAACATCTTCGCCTCAGGCGCGTAGTCGGCGTATGTCTTGCCGGTGAATTTTCCGCCCGGCCCTATCGCGGGCACGTCGCGGAAGTGGTTCGGGATTTCATAGTAGAGGTTGATGTCGGTGAAGGCGACCTGTCCGCCGCGGCCTCCCGCAAGCTGGTTGAACTCGAATATGAGCTGCTGCGCGAGCTGGCGGTACTGCTCGTAATTCCAGCCGACGGTGTAGGGCGCGAAGAACATATTTACCGCATCCCAGCCGATCGCGCCCGCGAAGTGGTTCTGGAGCACGGAGGTCATCTTGAGCATGTGCGCGAGCAGGACGTCGGCGTGCTTCGCGGGGTTCGAGACGCTCGTTATCGAGGGGATGTTGAGGCCGTAGCGCGCGGGATAGGCGACGCTCTGCCCCGAGCAGTAGGGGCGGTTGACCATGCCGAGGTCGTGCAGGTGGATGTCGCCCTTGAGGTGCGCGTCGGCGACGTCGCGCGAGAAAACTTTCGTCAGCGCGTATTCCTTGAGCACCATCTCCGCAATCGAGAGGTTTATCGACTCGGGGTTGTGGCTCGTGTTGCTGTTTTCCTTGTTCTTGTTGAACATCATCGTTTCGAGGTCGTGGACTGGAAGGCCTATGCGCGAGTGGTCGGCGAGCTTCGCGTCGAGGCCGCGCTGGAAGAGCTTGACGTTGACCATCTCGCGGATTATCGAGGTCGTCACCTTCGTGCGCCCGTACTTTAACAAATCTTCTTCAACTTCGAGCGCGATGCTCTCGGCCGTCGCGGGGTCGGTACCCGCCTCCACCATCAGCGCGTCGCGGATGCGGCTCGCGTCCCACGGCGAGCGCTCTTCCTGTGCGAGAGCGTCTACCATCAGCGCGAGGTCGGTCGATTCGCCGTTCCCCGCGAAGAGCTGCTCCTGCCGTCCGAATGTCTGTATTTCTTTATCCATTACGGTGTGCCTCCTTGTCTTCCAAAAGCCGCGCTATCTCGTGCGTGAAGTTTGATACGTCCGTGAATTCCCTGTAAACCGAAGCGAATCGCACGTATGCGACCTTGTTTATCTTTTTCAGTTCGTCCGAGGCCATCTCGCCGAGCTGCGTCGTCGGCACCTCGCCCTGCCCCGTCGCGCGGATTTCCTCTTCTATGCGCGCCGCCGCCGCTTCGAGCGTCTCGAGCGTGACGGGGAGCTTCTCGCATGCGTGCTGGAAGCCGCGTATGAGCTTCTCGCGGTCGAAGGCCTCGCGCCGCCCGTCCTTCTTCACGACCCATAGGAAGCTCTTTTCTTCAAGCCGCTCGTATGTCGTGAAGCGGTTCTGGCACTCGGGGCACTCGCGCCGCCTGCGGTTCACGCGCCCTTCGTCGGCGCTCCGCGTCTCTATCACTCTGGTCTCCGGCGCTCCGCACACGGGACATCTCATGAACGAACCCTCCATACCGCTATATGTAGTAAGCTATGAGATTATAGCACTATATATGGTGTGCTTCCATAGCTTTCTGAAATTATTTCACCGCGACGCGCGCAGCGTAAAGCGGAAGGAGGCGAGCCCCTTCCGCTCCGTTCCGCAAGATTTTACAACGCACCGCGCTTTTACGCGAGCTTCGTCGATATATATTCTTTTCTTATTTCTTCGGGCACGAGGCGGCCTCCGGTCGCCCACGCTATGTGCGCGGCGTTTTTCATTTTTTCCGCGAGGCCGTGCGTTTCGATATATTCGCGCCACTCTTCGCTGCGTCCGAGAAGCGCGGGGCCTTCGAAGGCGGCGCAGGAACTCGGCTCGATGAAGGCATTTTCCGTTTCAAGCAGGTCGCGCATATATTCGTAGAGCTTCGCGTCGTGCAGCGTGAAGTCGCCCGAGAGCAGCGGCTCCATGACGCGGCCGACGAAGCCCGAGGCGCGGCCGACCGCGAGGCCGTCTGCGTGCGTCAGGCCGGTCAGCCCGATGTCCTTTACCGCTATGCCGTTGTGAAGGCCGCTCGCCATGCCGAGCAGCATGCAGGGCGCCTGCGTAGGCTCGACGAAGAAGCAGTGGGCGCCGTCGCCGAATATCTGCTTGAGGCCGAAGGCCACTCCGCCAGGCGCGCCGCCGACGCCGCAGGGCAGGTAGACGAAGAGCGGATGCTCCTCGTCCGGCGTAACGCCGAGCGATTTCAGCTGCGGGACGAGCCGCTTCGCCGCGACCGCGTAGCCGAGGAAGAGGTTCTTCGAGTTCTCATCGTCCACGAAATAGCTCTTCGGGTCTGCGTCTGACTGCGCGCGCCCGTGCTTCACCGCCTCGCTGTAATCGCTGTCGTACTCTATGACTTTGACGCCGTGGCTGCGCAGCAGCGCCTTTTTCCACGCGCGCGCGTCGGCCGACATATGTACGACGGCGTTGTAGCCTATCGCCGCGCTCATTATGCCGATGCTGAGGCCGAGATTTCCAGTCGAACCGACCTGCATCGTGTACTGCGAGAAGAATTTCCGCGCCTCGTCCGACGCTAGCTTTTCGTATGAATCGCCATCGCGCAGCAGGCCGTGCGCCAGCGCCAGCTCCTCCGTGTGCTTGAGCACCTCGTAGATGCCGCCGCGCGCCTTTATCGAACCGGCTATCGGCAGGTCGCCGTCCATCTTGACGAAGAGGCGGCCCTCGATTTTCGCGCCGTATTTATCGCAGAGCCGCTTTTTCATATTTTCGGTCTCGCGCAGCTCCGACTCTATGATGCCGTGGGCCGCGGCCGTCTCGGGGAATTTTTTCATAATGAACGGAGCGAAGCGTTCGAGGCGCGCCTCCGCGTCGTCCACATCTGCCATGGAGAGCGGCAGTGCGTCGCGCGCCGTCTCAAATTTAGAGAGCTTCGGGTTGAGCCAGAGGATTTCACGCTCTTCGGCGAGCGCCTTCACCGTCGGGTTTTCTTCTATAAGTTTACGCACCTGTTCCTTGTCCATATCCGCGCCTCCCGTTTATACAGTTTTGTATGGATTACGGTTCTATCTTACAACCGCGCGGCCCCTCCGTCCACGCGCAGAAAGCCCTATTTTTCACGCAGCGCCGCGAATGTGCGGAGCGAAGCGCCTTTTTTGCGGATTTTCCGCGCTTAGCGTACCGCCGCGCAGTCTTGTGCGATATAATGAAGCGTATTACTCTCTCCGGCCGCGGCGCCGCACGGCAAAAGCCGCGCCGGAGCGGTACGTAAGCGATACAGAGGGACATTTCGGCAGGGAGGAAAGAATTTTGCGTATAGCCGTACTTATAAAGCAGGTGCCGGCGGTCGATACGGTCAAGATCGACGAGAAGACCGGCACTATGATACGCGACGGCGTCGAAGCGGAGCTGAACCCGCTCGACCTTCACGCCGTCGAGGCCGCGGTGCGCGTCAAGGAGTCGCGCGCAGCCGGCGAGGTTGAGATAACGGCGGTCACCATGGGGCCGCCCACGGCGCTGAAAGCCGTGCGCTACGCGATAGCGATGGGCTGCGACAAGGGGCTGCTGCTCTCGGACAGGAAGTTCGGAGGCGCGGACACTCTTGCGACGGCGCGCACTCTTTCGCGCGCGCTGCTCGCCGCAGGGCCGTTCGACCTGCTCTTCGCGGGCGAACGCGCGACTGACGGCGAGACAGGGCAGGTAGGGCCAGCCTGCGCGGAGCTGATGGGCGTCGCCGTGCTCTCTTACGTGAGTGCGATAGACGAACTGACGGACGAGCATATCCGCGTCACGCGCGCCGTCGAAGGCGGGCACGAGACCGTCGAAGCGCCGCTGCCCGCGATTGTCATTCCCGTCAAGGAAATGAACATCCCGCGCCTCTGCACGCTCGGCGGGAAGCTGCGCGCGAAGGCCGCCGCGATACCGTCGCAGACGGCGGACGGCCTTCACATGGACGGTTCGGAGACGGGGCTTTCCGGCTCCGCGACGCAGGTCGTCCGCGTTACATATCCGAAGGTGACGCGGCAGGGACGCAGGATAAACGCAGCCGAAGGTCTGGAATCGGCGATAGGCGAAATGATGAAGGTTCTCGAAGATAAGAACTGTCTGGAGGCGGCAAGATGAACAGCGGTGAAGTCTGGACTTTGGCGGAGGTGCGCGGCGGCGTCATCCACCCCGTTTCGCGCGAACTTCTCGCGTGGGGACGCGAGCTCGCCGACGCGCTCGGCGCTCCGCTCGCAAGCGTCGCCATGGGAAGCGGCGTGCTCGAAGCCGCTCCGTCGCTCGCGGCCTACGGCGCGGACAAGGTCTACGCCGCCGACGAGCCGGAATTCGAACATTTCAAGGCGGATATAGCATGCAAGGCGCTCGCGGAGCTCATCGAGGAGCGCAGGCCGTCGATACTCATAGCCTCCGCGACGACGCAGGGGCGCACCGTCATGCCGATGCTCAGCGCGCGCCTCGGCTGCGGCCTGACCGCCGACTGCACGGAGCTGGCGATAGACCCAGAGAGCAAACGCCTCGTACAGACGCGCCCCGCGATAGGCGGCAACGTCATGGCTGACATCAAGACGAAGGGCCGCGACCCGCAGATGTGCACTGTGCGCCCGAAGTCGAAGCGCCCGCTTCCGCCCGACGCGTCGCGCAGCTGCGAGCTCGTGCGCTTTAAGCCTGCGGACGAGGGGATGCGCTCTCTGATAAAATTCATCTGCTTCGACGCGGAGCAGAGCGTCGGCCTGCCGCTGCAGGAGGCGGAGATAATAGTCGCGGGCGGCAAGGGCATGAAAAACGCGAAGAACTTCGCCAGGCTCGCAGAGCTTGCGGAGCTCCTCGGCGGCACGGTCGGGGCCTCGCGTATGGCGGTAGACCTCGGATGGGCTCCCTACTCCGCGCAGGTCGGCCTCTCCGGCAAATCCGTGACGCCGCGCCTATACCTCGCCTTCGGTATATCCGGCGCTGTGCAGCACATCGCGGGAATGTCCGGCGCGGAGGCCGTCATAGCCGTCAACACCGACCCCGAAGCGCCCATATTCCGAGTCGCCGACCTTTCGGTGCAGGGCGACGCGATGGAAGTGCTGAACGCGCTCATCGCGGCAGTCAAAAAATACAAGGGGCTTGAATGATGCCGCGTTACGGTAAAGTTACGAAGGTAGTCTACGACGAGCTGCGCGCCGTCACGGGCCCCGGCGGCGTCGTTATGGACGACGCGGAGCAGCTCGACAACTACGCGTGGGATCAGGCGGGACGCGTCTGGGGCCATATGCCCGAAGCTGTGGTCAAGCCGTCGAATACCGAACAGGTCTCAGAGATAATGAAAATAGCGAGCCGCGAGCGCATACCAGTCACGCCGCGCGGTGCGGGCAGCGGCCTCAACGGCGGGGCCGTGCCTCGGGCTGGCGGCATCGTCCTCTCGCTCGAACGCATGAATAAAATCCTCGAAATCGACCCGGTCAACCGCGTCGCCGTCGTCGAACCCGGCGTCGTTACCAACGACCTCTGCCGCGCCGCGGCGGAGCACGGATTCCTCTACGCGGGCTACCCCATGAGCACGGAGACCAGCTTCATCGGCGGCAACTTCGCAACGAACGCGGGCGGCGGCAAGGTCATCCGTTACGGCAACACGCGCCGCCACATCCTCGGCGCTGAGGTCGTCCTGCCCTCCGGCGAAGTGCTGGAGCTCGGCGGGCGCTACCGCAAGGACACGTGGGGATACAGCCTGCTCAACCTGCTCATAGGCAGCGAAGGCACGCTGGCGATAGCGACGAAGCTCATCGTCAACCTCGAGCCCAAGCCCGGAAAGACCGTCAACCTGCTAGCCTGCTACCCGACGCTCGAAAGCCTCGTCGACAGCGTCGCGAAGGTCATAGGTTCAGGCCGGCGCATAATATCGTGCGAATTCATGGACAGGAACCTCGTGAAGTACACGACGGAATATCTCGGCTGCACTCTGCCGGAGCAGGAGCGCAGCGAGGGATACCTTCTGATACAGGTCGAGGGCGACACAGAAGAGCAGCTCGAAGACGGCTACGAGACCGTCGGCAAGATCTGCCTCGAATGCGGCGCCTTCGAGGTCTTCGTCGCCGAGAGCCGCACCGACTCCGCCGCAATGTGGAACGTGCGCCAGAACGGCCTCGAAGGGATGCGCGCGAAGGACCCGCACGCCTGCTCCTCCGGCGACCTCATGGTGCCGCTCTCCGCCGTGCCCGAGATGATCCGCCGCATAAAGAAAATCAGCGCCGACTGGAACGTCGAAATAGGCATCATCTCGCACATCGGCGACGGCAACATCCACCCGATACCGCTCAAGCCCGATGGCATGAGCCCCGAGCGCTGGGCGCACTACGCGGAAGAGTTCTTCAACGCGCTCATACGCGAGGCGATAGCGCTCGGCGGCGTCGGCAGCGGCGAGCACGGAGTCGGCCACGTAAAGCAGAACACCCTGCTCGAAAACAAATCGCCCGCGGAGCTCGAAGTGCTGCGCGGCGTCAAAAAAGCCTTCGACCCGCTCGGCATAATGAACCCCGGCAAAATGTTCTCGCCGCTCGAAGAAGAATAGGGCTGCCTGAATAAAACACAAACCGCCGCCCCGCGCAGCAAGCCGGGCGGCGGTTTTTTGCATTTCCTCCGTGCCATGAAATTCTGAATAAACGCCGGTTTATCCGCCGTTTTCATGGCTTTTTCTGCATATTTCGCCGTTCCCGTTTGCAGAAAAGCGCGGCGTGTGGCTTTCATGAATATTTGAGGGCGGCGCAAGCAAGATTTTAATTAAATTTGCGCGCTTAAATCTATTGACAATCTTATCCTGCGAGATTAGAATATAATTAAGGTTTAGAATACGTAAAATCAGCATAAAGTATTCAGTTTTTCCAGCGGCGCGAATTTTTGCAAGTTTGGCGGCGTTTTTTGCAATTACAGGTTTCTGCTCTAAATCTTCACTTCAACTCTCCTTTTCAACAGACAGCGGCGAGCCGCTGCGCTTTCGAAGAGGCCGTGTGCATCCTCAGCCTTATGCGCGCGGCCTCTTAATTTTGCAAGCCGTCAGAAGAGCAGGACGAAGAGCGGAGACGCGGCGACCGTCATGAGCCCCGTCGCCGCTATCGCAAGGCTGCTCATCGCGCCCTCGGCCTCGCCGAGCTCGAAGGCCCTGATCGTACCGAAGGCGTGCGAGCCGGAGCCTATTGCAACGCCCTTCGCCACAACGTCGGTGACGCGGAACAATTTCAGGATGGACGGCGCGGCGATGTAGCCGAAAGCTCCCGTTATGACAGTTGAAATAAGAGTTATCGCAGCTATGCCGCCGTATTCTTCGGTCAGCTTCATCGCTATCGCGGCTGTGATGGACTTCGGAAGCAGCGTAACGTACATGGAGCGGCTGAACTGGAAGAGCAGCGACATAAGAAGGATGCACAGCGCGTTAGCGAGGACGCCCGCCGCTATGCCGCAGAATATGGCTGCGGCGTGCTTCTTGAGCAGATGCAGCTGGCGGTAGAGCGGTATCGCAAGGCAGACGGTCGCAGGGGTCAGCAGGTCGCCGATGTAGCGCGCGCCCTTGAAGTAGCTTTCATACGATATGCCGGTGACTGCGAGAAAGGCGATGACGAGCACGTTCGTGACGATGAGCGGGTTCAGGAGCAGCGTCTTCGCCGCTTTATGCACGACGCAGCCCGCGACGTAAGCCCCGCACGTGAGCGCGAGGCCGAAATATACGGAACCGGAGATTATTTCTTCCATTTGAACTTGTTCCTTATCATGCGCTGCGTCACGACGCCCGTCGCGCCGATCACCAGCACGGTCGATATGATTATCGCGGCGACGAAGGGCAGCAGCACCGCGAGCACTTCTTTGTAATAGACTATGACGCCCGCCGCGCCCGGCACGAACATCAGCGGCATCAACTCGATCATGAGCGCGCCGAAATTTTCCACGTCCGGCAGTTTTACGACGCCGGAGCAGAGCGCGCCGAGCAGCAGCAGCAGACCGTAGACTCCGGCAGGGACCGGCAGCGGGATGCACATGTTGAGCAGCTCTCCTAGAAAGCTGATAAAAAATATAATGAACGCCTGTTTTATATATTTCATTGGATTATCTTACTTGCCTTGAATTGAAACAGAATTTGCGGAAAAGCGCCTTTTACCGTCCGGCGTACATCATCGCGGCGGAGGCACAGAAGGCGGCGACGGCGGTGCTTGCGCGCATTATTCTCGCGCCGAGGCGCACGGGGGCGAAATTTTCGGCGAGCAGCCGCCCGCTCTCCTCCGGCGACCAGTCGCCCTCCGGGCCTATCGCGGCTGCGATGTGGCGCGCGATACTTATCTCGCGCAGCGGGCGCGCCTTGTCCGAAAGCAGCGCCACGAGCCTCTGCTCCGGCAGCCCGCCGAAATCGAACTCCGCGAAGGGCACGGGCGCGCAGAGCGCCGGCGGCGTGGCCGCTCCGGCCTGTTTCGTCGCTTCGTCCAAAATTTTGCGCCAGCGCTTCATTTTATCGTCGAGCCGCGAACCTTCGTAGCGCGGCACGCTGCGCTCGCAGATAAGCAGATGTATGCGGAAGACGCCAGTCTCAGCGCAGAAACGAAGCGCCTCGTCGAGCTGGTCGTTTTTGAGCAGGCCGAGCAGAAGTTCGACTCTCGGCTCCAGCGGCGGCTCCTCCTCGCGCGACAGCTCGCGCGCCGTGACGGAGGCGCCGTCGCAGTGCAGCCGCAGAGTAACCTTCTCGCCGTCGAGCAGCCCTTCGACCAGCGAGCCGGTATAGCAATGACGGACGCGGACGAGGTGGTGCGCCTCCTCCGCGTCTATCGTCCAGATTCCATTATCGTAGGAGCAGCGCTCAAGCCTCAGCCTTGGCAGCGACACCCCACCATTCTCCTTTTACCAGCTCTTCGACGGGCTTCATGCGCGCCTTCGCAAGCGCTTCGAGGAACACCGGCTTTTCCTTCTCAAGCATGCCGGAGAAGATAGCCGTCCCATCCCTGCCTATCACGGCGGGAACGTCCGCGACCATCGTCGTCAGCGGGTCGAGAAGGATGTTCGCAGTCAGGACGTCCGCCTTGTGGCCGAAGTCCCTGAGCAGGTCGCCGACAGCGAGGTCTATCTTCTCCGGCGGCAGGTCGTTCAGCTCGAAATTCTTGCGCACTTCCTCGATGACCGCGGGGTCTATGTCGCGCGCGTAGGCGAATTCCGCGCCGAGCTTCAGCGCGCCTATCGTGAGGATTCCCGAACCCGTGCCGATGTCGGCGGTCGTCATGCCCGGGCGCATATATTTTTCAAGAAGTTCGAGCACTATCTGCGTGCTCTCGTGGTAGCCCGTGCCGAAGGCGCTCCCCGGGTTGATGTAAAGCGGAATGCGGTCCGCGGGCTCTGTGCCGCGGTGCCACGGCGCGAGGACGACCAGCCCCCTGCCCACAGGCAGCGGCGGGAAGGCCTCTTCTACGACGACGTTCCACGGCTGGTTTTCTATCTTGCCGGAGTCCTCTATCGCCACTTCGGGGAATTCCTTCATGGCGTCGGAAAGCCTGTTCCTCCAGTAGGAAGTATCCTCCGTGCTCTTATAGTACATACGAAGCCGTGAAACTCCGTCCGGCATTTCCTGAAGCTCCGTGCCTATGCTTCCAGATATATCGGCGAGCGAAAGAAGATTATCCTCGCAGCCCGCGCTTGTGTTGATCGTTATATACCACCAGTATCCGTCGCTGGCGTTCATTGCGGCACCTCCCGCTCGCATATACGTCCGCGCCTGCGCGCGGGCGGTTTAGTTCAACTTAGCTCCGCACTCGCAGCAGAACTTCGCGCCCTCTTCGTTGACGGCGCCGCACGACGGGCAGACGTTCACCGCGGGAGCGGGCTTCTCAAGCTGCGCGCCGCACTCCTGACAGAATTTCGCCTGCTTGCCGTTCTTCGCGCCGCACGACGGGCACTGCACAAAGGCCTGCTCCGCCGCTTCCTTCGCCGCGCGCTCGCGTTCGAGCTCAGCTTCGAGCTCGGATATAATCCTCATATGTTCGTCTATCTCTATGCAGTATTCGAGAATGTCGTCGTCGACCGGGCCCATATCGCCGGCGCGCTTCGCGTAGTAATATTCGCCGATTTTGCGGCACGCCTCGTCGACGGCCCTCTTTTCCGAGCTTATGCGGCTCTTTATGCGCGTGGTCTCGACGGCGTCGTTCGCCGCGTCTTTCACGCTTTTAGCGAGATCGTTGAGCTTGTCAAAAAACGCCATTACGTTTCCTCCTCTTCGTTAAATGACACACGTATCAGTATAGCACATAGCGAGCCGCGCCGCGCGCAAAGCGGCGCGGAATGGAGGAAAGGGCGCACAATGCGCGCGTTGGCGGTAAATGGCAGGTATCAGATTTTAAAGTTCGGAGCAGGTGCGTTCAAGAGCTGGTCGGCCGATAAATGGGAATCTTTGCACTCTCCGCACGTTTGATTTATCCAACAATGGTAGTTTCTTTGACGGCAAGATTTTCAAAGTCCATAGCTATCAGTTTTTGGGCGGCATCATGGGTACACATGAACCAAGTGCTCACGCCCCAAGAGTCCATCCTGGTGACTGTAAAAAAATCGGTTTCAGGAGAAGTGGGATTTCTTGCGTCAATATAGCAGTCAGAATAGAGATACACCAAATCCACATCACGCTCCGGCAGCCACTTTGCACGACGCACACGAGGCTTACCGTTTTTCAGCGTTTTCTCCCTAGGGTTCTCAAACCATTCCAACTCTTTGATTTTCAAACCTGAGAATATATCTGCCAACCGCCCGGCAATCTTCCGATGTGTAAACACCCCGCAGCTCCATGACCCCATCAGCCAAGTCATGATAAAATCCCCCACCTTGCTGCCTGGAGCCGGCGGACCATAGACGCTCTCGTCTGCCCACATGACCTCCATTTTCTCGCACTGTTCTGGTCTGGGGCAGGACTTTTTGACGCCATAACGGTACATGATGTTCACATATCCATAATCAGCGCCGGTTCGGTCATGGCCGTAGGCCTCTACTTTATAAGCGGTTATGGACATTGCTATTCTCCTTTTTTCAATCTCCTTAAGTTCTAATTTATTACTATCGCGTCGATTGCCGCCGTCACCGGCGAATCAGCTTCTTTCATCAACCGCCGCCCCCTCTTCGCCTTTTTCAGCTTTTCACCAGCTCGAATACCCGCCGGTATTTTTCTTTCAGTTCATCGGGCGCGGTTTTGATGATTTTGCCGCCGCCGTTCTCAGAAGCTCTGCCCCATATCGCCCAGAGCGCGCCGCGCCTGAACATACCGCTCGGGGCAAGTATTTTCTTGGCCGCCAGATTTATAAGTTTGTCGTGCTGATGCAATGTGCCGCCTCCTGCCCCAGCCCCAGCTTCGCCGCGAGCTCGTCAAGGTAATCGAGATGCGCGCGGCTCGCGCCGCGGATTGTCACCCAGCCGTCCTCCTGCGCCGTTATGTCCTGCCCCATGGATACAATCCGCTCGCCTTTCCTCAGGTAATACTTCCGCCCGTTCGCCAGCTGGCCGTTGTAGTCGTCGAGCGCCTTTTGATAGTATGCCTTGAAACATTCTTCTGCCTTTTCCGTTTCTCCAAGATGTCCGTATATCATGGCTTCTTCGAGCGGAATCAAATTTCTGTTCAGCGTGTCGAACGTCGGGTAGTCGCAGCGGCGCGCAAGTATCGCCCTCCTGTCGGAGAGCGCGTCGAAAACCGGCAGGACCTTGTACAATATGTCGTCAAGTATCTCATCTGCGGCGGCCTCCGCGCCGCACGCGACGTTGAAGCATTTTTCCTCGCCGCCGTCGATAAGGCCGAGCCTCGAACGGATTGTGCATTCGTATTCCTTGTAATACTTTTTCGCGGGCAGTGATGGAAAGAACTCCCTTTCGGAGCATTCGGGCACTCTTATGCCGGTGTTGACCCACATGCGGTCCGTCTCGCCGCGGTACGCCTGCCCGCACTGGAAGTTGATTACCTGCGATATGTCGTCCGAGACAAATCTGTGAAGCGTCCGCCCGTGCCTGCGGAACCCGAATTTTTTCAGCGCGGCGTAAACGCGCGCCTCTATCGCGTCGATTGCCGCCGTCACCGGCGAATCAGCTTCTTTCATAAAACGCCGCCCCGTTTCGCCCTTTTCAGTCCTTCACCGGCTCAAAGACCAACCGGTATTTTTCTTTCAGTTCTTCGGGCGCGGCTTTGATGACTTTACCGCCGCCGTTCTCGGAAGCTCTTCCCCATATCGCCCAGAGCGCGCCAAGCCAGAGGTATTCCTGCGCCTCCCTGTCGTGCTCCGATTCTTCCGGCAGGTAATCCGCGAGGCGGCGCTTCGCCGCGAGCAGCGCGTCGAGGCTCTCGTCGTTGGCGACGAGCGCGCCGAACTCCTTTGCGGGGCGCAGCTCCTGCATGGACAGGACGCCGTGGAGCAGGACGGGCATGGTCTGCGCGGTGAAGCCGAATTTTTTGAAAAAGGCGTGGATGAACTTCTCCTGCAATGACGAATGTTCGTCGTCGCAGAGGTCGAGGTAGTCGCAGACCAGTCTCAGCCGCTCGGGCGTCGTCCCTTCCATGCCGAGCGCGAAGACGGCGAAGGTGCCGGGCATGGCGCAGTATTCATCGGAGAGGTTGTTGTACCACTCGTCCTCGCGCATAGCGAGCCGCGCGTACTGCTCTATTCGGCCGTGGAGACGCGGATAGCGAACCGCGCAGGCGAAGAGCTGGTTCACGCCCTTCTTCGGCAGGCCCGGGATTGGCAGATATATTTTCTCCGGCCCGCGGAACTCGACGGAATAGCTGCGCGGGAAGTCAGGCTGTTCAAGCACTTCGGCGAGATAGCTTAGAGCCTCCTCGCAGCATCCCTCTGTGCAGTCCCTCGCGGTGATGCGGATTGTCGCAAACGCGTCGTTTGCCGAGGCGGTCAGGTGTTTCGTCTTCCTCTTTTGAATGCCGGGCGGCAGTTTGCCGCTTCCGTTGTCTTTCAACTCCTTCACTATGTCTGGGCGGAGCTGTGAAACCAGGCCGAACAGATGTTTCGTCGTGACGGATTCGCAGCTGATTCCGTAGACCGTATGACAGACCGCCGCATAACAGACGAAGCGCAGTAGGTTTTCGTCCACATCTTCGGGCTGCAGCTCCGGTGATACCGTGCAGGGAGGATAGCAGGAGAAATAGCTTTCTTTTTCGCCTTCCACAAAATAGCGTTTCTGCAGGTGCTTTTCTATATACTTATCCAGTGTGTGGTCAATCTCGTTCCAGCCCGCCAGCCGCCGCATAGCGTCACAGAATGCGACGGCGTCGTCATAAGGAAATCCCTTCAGCGGCTGACGCGAGAGATAACGTTCCAACAACTGGCTCGGCAGGAAAGGAGTTCCGTTGTGATTACACACCACTGTTGGATAGCCCGAGTGGTTTTCCCTCGCGGTTCCGTTCATAACGTCTATGATGCAGAGGTCGGCCTCCGCCAGCACCTCCGGCGCAGTCTCCGGCTTGTGTATCAGATAGTACCGGCCGTGCAGACCGTCGCGTTTCGGTAAGTTCATCGCGTTTCCTCCTTAATCGGCGCTGCGTCTCCGCCTATGCAGCCGCGCGGCAGCGAACCGCCGCGTTCCAAACGCCGCCGTCTTTCGCAAAAATAATAGCGCGGACGGCGCATACGGAAAAGGGCGCGGATTCGCCGTCCGCGCCCCATTTATGCTATTCTGCCGTCGTTTAACGCTATTTCTTTTTGCCGCCGAGGTAGGCTTCCTCGATTTCGGGATTGTGGAGCAGGTCGTCGGATTTGCCTTCCATTATGATCGTGCCGGTCTGGATGACGTAGGCGCGGTGCGAGAGCTGGAGAGCCTTCT
The DNA here is from genome assembly GCA_018716365.1 of Candidatus Caccocola faecipullorum. GTDB lineage: Bacteria > Synergistota > Synergistia > Synergistales > Synergistaceae > Caccocola > Caccocola faecipullorum. Next base: position 764 of record DVKA01000232.1, on the reverse strand, counting down.
TCGCGTTCTGCTCGACTATCAGTATCGCCATGCCGAGCTTTCTGTTGATCTCGGTGAGCTCTTTGAAGATTTCGTTGATGATTATGGGCGCGAGCCCGAGCGACGGTTCGTCGAGAAGCAGGACGCGCGGGCGCGCCATGAGCGCGCGGCCTATCGCGAGCATCTGCTGTTCGCCGCCGGAGAGCGTTCCCGCGTACTGGTTCTTGCGCTCGAGCAGGCGCGGGAAGAGCTCGAAGACGCTCTGCTTGAGGCGCTCTATCTCAGCCTTGTCGCTGAGCGGGAAGGCTCCCATGTCGAGGTTTTCAAGAACGGTGAGCGGCGCGAAGACCTTGCGTCCTTCGGGCGAAAGGCTGACGCCGGCCGAGACGACCTGGAAGCTCTTGGCCGGGAGCGCGACGCCGTCGAGCAGTATCTCGCCGGAGACGCGCGGCACGTCGCCCATGATGGCGTTCATCATCGTCGATTTGCCCGCGCCGTTGGCTCCGATGACTGCGACTATCTCTCCGGGATAAACGTCGAGCGAAGCCCCTTTGAGCGCCTGTATGGCTCCATAGCGGACGACGAGGTCCCTTACTGCGAGAATAGGAGTGCGGTTTTCCGTCATGTCCCTATTCCTCCTCTCCGAGGTAGGCCTTGAGCACGTCGGGATGGCTCTGAATTTCCGCCGGCGAGCCCTCGGCTATCTTCGCGCCGAAGTTCATGCAGACGATGTGCGGGCATATCGCCATGACCATGTCCATGTGGTGCTCGATGAGCAGTATCGT
>DVKA01000231.1 GCA_018716365.1 Candidatus Caccocola faecipullorum | reverse complement strand
CTTGAATTCAAGATACCGACGCGCGGCCTCATAGGCTACCGCGGCGAGTTCCTCACCGACACGCGCGGCCTCGGCATCCTCGCCTCGCGCTTCGTCGGCTACGGCGAATGGGTCGGCGAGATAAACGCGCGTTCGCGCGGCTCGCTCGTCAGCATGGACACCGGCACCGCGACGAGCTACGCTCTTGAAAATTTACAGGAGCGCGGCACGCTCTTCATCAAGCCGGGCGACCCGATATACAACGGTCAGGTCGTCGGCGAAGCCTCGCGCGGCAAGGACATCCCATGCAACCCCTGCAAGCGCAAGCAGCAGACCAACCACCGCTCGGCTACGAAGGATATGATGACGGTGCTCGACGTGCCGCGCACGGTCACGGTAGACTCCGCGCTCGAATGGATAAGCGACGACGAGCTCGTCGAGGTGACGCCGCTCTCCGTCCGCATACGCAAGATGATTCTTGACGCCGACCAGCGCAAGAAGGCGCGCATCCAGGCCGGTATACGCGACGACGACGAGGATTAATACGATGCTCCACGAACTTGTGCCGTTCCGCAGCTTTGAGCAGGACGAAGTTTACAGCTGCTTTACTAACATTCTTGAAAGCATAGGGACTTTCGACGACGACGAACGCGCCGAAAGCGCAGGGTGGTTCTGCGACTGCGCATCTCAGCTCGCCTGCTACGCCGAGCGTGCCGGAATCGCCGGAAACGTCTGGACGGCGTGGCTTGCGAAGCTCTTCGCCTGCGCGGAAAACCCTTTCTCGCTCGCGCACGAACGCCGCGAAATTTCCGGCGGCACGATGGAGCGCCTCGCGATGCAGGACATGGAGCAGCTTTACTTCTATCTGAAATACGACTATGCGAAGCTTGAAAAGCGGCTGAACGTCAATATGATGAGACGCTTCGGCAAAGATTTTGCACCGGCGGCGAACGCTCCAGCGTCGCTTGACAGGACGGCCGGAGCTGTAATTGCGGAACTTGCCGCCGCGATGGAAAAAGCCGCGTCGCCGCAGGAGCTTTACAAGGCCGTCACGGATTTCTACCACGCGCACGGCGCCGGAAAATTCGCGCTCTACAACGGATTCCGCTGGGACGACAAGGCGCGCGAGATAGTTCCCGCCGTGCCGCTTGAGGATATAACGTTCGACAAGCTCTTCGGCTACGAAGATCAGAAGCGCGCGCTCATCGACAACACGCTCGCCTTCCTCGAAGGCCGTCCCGCGAACAACGTCCTGCTCTACGGTGAGGGCGGCACGGGAAAATCCTCGTCCATAAAGGCGCTGCTCAACGAATACGCGCCGCGCGGCCTGCGCATGATCGAGCTGTACAAGCATCAGATGGCGGACTTCGAGGCAGTGCTCGACGCCGTCAAGTGGCGCAACTATAAATTCGTGATATTCATGGACGACCTATCGTTCGAACAGTTCGAGGTCGAATACAAATTCCTCAAAGCCTTCATCGAAGGCGGGCTTGAAAAACGTCCCGACAACGTGCTGATATACGCGACCTCGAACCGCCGCCACCTCATGAAAGAAACGTGGAGCGACCGCGACGACAAATCGGACGACATGCACGAATCCGAGACGATGCAGGAGAAGATGTCGCTCGTAGACCGCTTCGGCCTCATGATACGCTACTTCTCGCCGGAGCAGGAGCAGTACCTCGACATAGCGCGCAAACTCGCCGCCGAATACGGCATCGACTCGCAGAGCGAAGAATTTGAAAAAGGCGCGATACGCTGGGAGCTGAAGCACGGCGGCTTCTCGGGCCGCAGCGCAAGACAGTACGTCGAGCACCTCGCGGGTCTAGCCGTAAAATAAAATTACCGAAAAGCCTCAAACGCCTCCGCAAGGGGGCGTTTTTTAGTATTCGCATGGTGCGGAGGGAACGAGGCTGAACTGTGCCGCAAGAGCGCAGGCGCGGTTCTGTTTGGCGCATTTACTCATGACGGTGCGCTGTACGCCGCGCGCGCGAGCTTATACAATAAATAGTAAATTTACGGCGGAGCGCGAAGGGAGCGGCGCGGCATGGAACTCAGACTTCTGCAATATTTTTTGACGGTAGTGCGCGAAGAGAACATCTCCCGCGCGGCGGAGCTGCTGCACATAACGCAGCCGACGCTGAGCCGCGGCATACAGAAGCTCGAAGAGGAGCTTGGCGCGCAGCTTTTCATACGCGGGCGGCGCATCACGCTCACCGACGCGGGCGTAATGCTGCGGCGGCGCGCGGAAGAGGTCGCCGCGCTCGTAGACAAAATAGACGCGGAATTTGAAGAAAAGCGCGAGCTTGCCGGAGTCATATCGATAGGCACGGGAGGCTTTAAAGCCTTCGGCGCTCTGCCGCGCGCCATGGAAGGCTTCCGCGCCCGCTGGCCCCGCGTGCGCTTCCGCATACATACAAACAGCTCCGAATATATCAAGGAACGCATAGAGCAAGGGCTGCTGGACTTCGCGCTGCTGATGGAGCCTGTTGATGTATCGAAATTCGACTATGTGCGACTGCCCGGGCGTGAACGCTGGGGACTGCTAGTCTCCGCGGGGAACCCGCTCGCCTCGCGCGCCAGCGTGTCGGCTGACGGCCTTCGCGGCCTGCCGCTCATCACTACGGACAGGCTTCCGGTCCAGCGCGAACTTGAAAGCCGCCTCGGAATAAATTTCTCCGAGCTTGAAATCTTCGCGACTTACAACATAATCACGAGCGCGGCTGAAATCGTCGCCGCAGGCGCGGCCTGCGCGCTTACGATAGAGGGCGTCGTCTCGCTCTTCGACCCTGCAAAGGTCGTCTTCGTCCCGCTCGAACCAGAACTGTCCATGGCGGCGGTCCTGGCGTGGAAGAAATTCCAGCCGAACTTCGGCGCGGCGGGCGCTTTCCTAGACTATCTCAAAAGTATGCAGTAAATGTATAGTTTTGTATAAAATACGGTAATTAGACATATTTATGCAATAAAGCTAAAGTATCAGGCGTGGATGGGAGATTTCCGGCGCGCCTGATTTTTTTATAAACGAAGGGAGGAACGCCGCGAGTGGAGGATGGAGCGAAATTTGAGACGGAAGAGGCGGCGGAGCGCGAGACCGCGGGACTCGGCCTCTCGCGCGACGAGAGCCGAAAGTTCATGAGTTTCACTGACGAGGCCGAAGGCCGCGAAGGCCTCGCCGCGATTCTGCGCGCGAAGCGGCGCGCGCTGCTCTACGAAATTCACGAGCGCCAGCGCATCATAGACAACATCGACTGCCTGATATGGCGTTGGCAAAGAAATGAAAGGGGGAACAAAAAATGAAGAAGGAAGAATCTGCATCGAAAGGACGAAAAGCTGTGCGGTTCGCGGCCTGTCTCGCGCTCGCCGCGGCTCTTGCACTTCCGGCTCTTCCGCGCGCTGGCGCCGCGGCACCGTCGGGAGAGGGCGTGCTCGTGGCCTACTTCTCGCTTAATCATTCCGTACCCGAGGGCGCGGACGCAGTGACGCACGCGACGCCCGCCGTTGGGAACACCGAGGCCGCGGCGCGCGAGATCGCCGCGCAGACGGGCGGGACGCTCTTTGCGATAAGGACGGAGCGGACGTACGCGGAGCGCCACGACGAATGCTCTGAAATCGCGGAGCAGTAGGCGCGAAGCGACGCTCGCCCGTCGCTCACGCCCCACGTCGAAGGAATGGAAAATCACGGCACGGTCTTCGTAGGCTATCCGATATGGTGGTATGCGGAGCCTATGGCGGTGCGCACTTTCCTCGAAGAATACGACTTCGCGGGAAAGACCGTCGTTCCGTTCTGCACATCGCTCGGAGCGGGCGTCGAGCGCAGCGTTGAGAACATACGGAAGCTCTGCCCAGACTCCACTGTGCTGAAAGGCGCTAGATTTCGCACAGAGAGCGCGGACTTTCGCGAGCCGGTCAAGGAATGGCTGAAAGAGATTGGGATTCTGCAATAGAGAGAGGAGAGGAAAATTATGAAAAAGTTGTTGCTTATGGCGGCGCTCTCTGCGCTTGCGGCGGTTTTAACGGCTGGAGCGGCCTGCGCTGAAGACGCCGTCCGCCTGAAAATCACGGCCGGAGGGCGCGAGCTTACAGCGCCGCTTCGCGCGCATTCGCCGCAATGCTGCCGCTGACGCTTCCGATGGAAAATCTCTACGGGCGCGAGATGTGCCGCCGTTTCGGCGCGGGCGCTCTGCCGGACGGTGAAACGCGCTCCGACGGCTACGAGGTTGGAGACATCGCATACTGGCCGCCGCGCGGCAGCCTCGTGATACTCTACGCGCAGAACGGCGAACGCTTCGAGCGCGTCCACCTCGGCCATATCGACGGCGGCGTTAAAATTTTCAGAAGCATGGGCGATGTGGACGTAACCTTCGAACTTTTGCGTTAATGAACGTCAATGCTTAAAAAGCATTTTGAGACAGCGCAATTAAGGTATTGGACATCGGAAGAGCTTTTCATTTATATTATTCTGCGTAAGCAAGCGAAATAAATATCCGCGGATTAAATATAGCAAAACATCCGGCGCGAAGCGCTGCGCCGGGTACTGATACTACATACTCAAACGGAGGGAAACATGATGATATTCAGGACGATTCTGGCGGTTTTGTGCGTGACGGTGTTGACGGCGGGGCTTGCGGCGAAGGGCTGGGCCGCGGAGGTGCGCGGAGCGCTCTCGCCGAGGGAGCGGGCCATCGCGGAGGTCTCGGCCTTCGCCTCGAAGGGCGACCTGGAGGGGCTGCGCGCGGCGCTTGCGAGAGGGCTCGACGCTGGCGTTCCGGTCAACGAGTTTAAGTCTGTGCTGGTGCAGGCATACGCTTACTGCGGCTTCCCGCGCAGCCTCAACGCGCTGACGACCTTCATGAACCTTGAGAACGAGCGCGGCAACAGGGACCCGGAGGGGCCGGAGCCGTCGCCGCTGCCCAACAGGCCGAGCCTTGAGTTCGGCACGGAAAATCAGCGCAAGCTGCTCGGACGCGAGGCGAAGGGCGCGGTTTACGAATTCGCCCCGGCGATAGACCAGTTCCTCAAGGCGCACCTCTTCGGCGACATCTTCGGGCGCGACAACATCGACTGGAAGACGCGCGAAATTGCGACGATAGCGATGCTCTCGGCGGTGCCGGGCCTCGACTCGCAGCTCGCGGCGCACATCGCCACCGGCAAGCATAACGGGCTGACCGACGCGCAGGTCGCGGAGATTCTCTCGATTTCAGCGAACGAGGTCAACGGCTACGCGAACACGAGTCCCTTCCCCTTCGGCGAGGAGAACACCGCCTTCGCAAAATATTTCTCCGGCAAATCGTGGCGCCAGCCGCTCATCTCGAATAAGGAGCTCAACGTCCCGATAAGCAACATCACCTTCGAACCGGGCTGCCGCAACAACTGGCACAGCCACACCGGCGGGCAGATACTCGTCGTCACGGGCGGCGAAGGCTACTATCAGGAGCGCGGCAAGGCTGCGCGCAGGCTCGTTGCTGGAGACGTCGTTGAAATTCCGTCGAACGTGGAACACTGGCACGGCGCGGCCCCGGACAGCTGGTTCGCCCACCTCTCGATAGAGTGCAACCCGCAGACGAACAAGAACACGTGGCTTGAACCGGTATCGGACGCGGATTATCGTGCGGCGACGGCGGAGCAGAAATAACGCGGCGGGCCGGGGCTTCGCGCTCCGGCCCGTTTCCGTCTCCTTACGGTTTTTTGCCCTCGGGCAGCTCGCGCACGCTGCCGTCGCGCGCCACCATTTTTTTGACGTAGGCGACGAAGCGTTTGCAGGCGGGCGACGCCTCGGCGAACGAGGGGAGGCAGATGGCGAGCTCGCGCGTCACGCCGGGCTTCAGCGGGAGCGTGACGGCGCGGCCCGACCAGCCGCGCATGACGAGTTCGGGCAGTATGCTGACGCCGAGGCCGTTTTCGACCATCGAAAAAATCGTCCTCTCGTCGCGCGATGTGAATTTTATGTTCGGCGTCAGCGAGTGTTCTTCGAGTATGCGGCTCGTCGCGTAGTCGTAGCTGTGCGTGACGATGACGAAGTCCTCTCCGTTGAAGGCTTCGAGCGGGAATTCGCTGCGCGAGGCGAGCGGGTGCTCCGGCGGCAGTATCGCAAGAAAGGGGTCGGAATAGAGCGCGTAGTGCTCGAAATTCCGCCCGGGCTGGCAGGTCATGAGCGCGAGGTCTGCCGCGCCATCTTCGAGGGCCTCTTCAAGAGCGTCAGTGCCGCCCTCTGTTATCTCTATTTTTATGTTCGGGTAGTCGCTCTGGAAGCGCTTGATTATCTGCGGCAGCCAGTGCGCCGCGACGCTGGAGAAGGAGCCGATGCGCAGCGTTCCCGCGATGAGGCCGTTGAGCGATCCGACTGTCTGCGTCAGCCGCTCGTTCCACTTGACTATCTCGCGCAGGTAGGGCAGCACGCGCGCGCCCTCCTCCGTGAGCGTCACGCCGCCGCGCCCGCGCAGGAAGAGGCGGAAGCCGAACTCCGTCTCGACGGCCTTTATCATGTGGCTCACGCCGGACTGCGTGTAGCCGAAATCTTCGCCGGCCCTCGTGAGGTTGCCGCACTCCGCGGCCTTTATGATGACTTCGTACTTTCTTGCATCCATCGTACGTTCCGCCTTCTTTTCAGATTTTTCGCACTGATTATATAATATGTGGAGAAAAATCATTGCGCGTATTCGTCTCTATGTCTGGGGGAGTGGGTATGAAGTATAGAATTTTTCGGCAGTCCGCGGCGTTCCTGACAATTTTCCTCTGCGCGCTCATGCTGTGCGCCCCGGCGCGCGGCGCGACGCTCGCCTCGCTCCACGAAGACTTCGCCAAATATCAGACGGACCCGCTCGCTCGGGCGGACGGGCTGCGCAAGGAGATACGCCGCCTTCAGGAGACGGAGGAGGGCTTCGCGCGCCAGTACGGGATTAAAATATCCGACGTCCTCGAATATGAATTCGCGCTCGTCGATCTCGTCGACGCGTACAACAGCCTTTATTTCATCCAGAACGAGGGCGAGGTGAAGAACACCTTTCTGCTCGACGACAACCGCATAACGGCCCTTTCGAGACAGAACCCGCCCTATCCTTTCATCTTCTATCTCGACATCAGCGAGGATGTGTCGAGCTGCCGCCGCGAGCTTGAAGACCTGCGCCGCGATATGGATACGGCGCGCGCGAAGATGATAGAGCTGCGCGAGAAAAAGACGGCGATAGAGAAGAGCTACCGGCTGCTCTCCGCGCACAGCTCCGTCTCCGCAGAAGAGCGGCTGAAGCATAATTTCGAGCTCAACGTGCAGATGACGCGCCTCGAACTTTGCCTTACGCAGCTCACCTATTACGAGCACTCCCTTAATATTTCGCTGAGCCAGACGGCCGACGTGGAGGCGAAGCTCGACCTTCTCGACCCGCTGATAAAGCGCGTGCGCGCGAACATATCGAAAGAGAGCGGCGGATTCGACTATCTGAATTCATTCGTATTCCGCAACGAGCGCGCGCTGCGCGACACTCTGGAAAAGCTCAACGAGAGATTCCAGGAGATGGACGACGCGCGCCGCAACGACATGGAGCTGACGCAGCTCGAACGCTACTGCAACGCTACGGGCCGCCGCCTTGCCTCGGACGAGGCCGTCTACGTCCTCGACATGATAAAGCTCTGGTCGGCTACGCGCCTTGCGTGGCGCTCCACATACGACCTTCTGCTCGGGCGCACGAGCTTCCAGGAGAACCGCGAGACGCTGGAGCTGACGAAGGGGCTCATAGATTACGCCGAGACGCGCATCAACGACGCGAACCGCAACCTCCAGATGATACGCGCCGCGGAACAAGAGGTGCAGCGCCGCTGCGCGACCATCACGCCCGAGCCGTCGCCGGAGGACGAGGAGACGAAGAACCGCTTCATGCGCGAGCTTTCCGCGCAGAAACAGCGCTATCTTTCGTACATCGTCGCGCTTGGAGCGATGCTCGACCAGTTCGAGACCCTTCAGGGCGAGACGGAGCGCGCGCTCGGGGAGAGCGGCGCGGACGAAAAGCTTCAGAACCTCTGGACGCAGAACTTCGGCGGCCTGCTCAACATGGAGATGTGGAGCATAAGCGACTACCCGATCACGCTGAAAAAGCTGCTGCTCGCCGTCATGCTCTTCTTCGCGGGATTTTTTGCGACGCGCTTCGCCTCGACGCGCGCGAAGAAGCATTTTGAAAAGGCCGGCACGCTCAGCAAGCACAGCCTGATACTCGTTCAGAACCTCGTCTTCTACGCCGGCGTGATATTCTCCTTCCTGCTCACGCTCTGGACGCTGCGCATACCGCTGACCGCCTTCGCCTTCATGGGCGGCGCGGCGGCTATCGCGATAGGTCTCGGTATGCAGAAGCTGATGGGCGACATGATAGCGGGCATCCTGCTCTTCTTCCAGAAGAAAATACGCATCGGCGACGAAGTCATAATCGACGGCACCTACGGCGTAGTCTCCGAGATAACGCTCCAGAACACCGTGCTGATCTGCCAGCAGACGCGCCATCTGATAATCCCGAACAGCAAGATGCTCGACAGCTCCGTGCTGAACCTCACGCTCAACAATTCAATTTCGCGCTACGACCTCGAAGTATCGATCGACTACGAGTCGGACGTCGAGAAGGCGATGGCGCTGATACGCACGATTCTGAGCGAGAATAAGAGCATACTCAAGACGCCGCCCTTCCGCACCGTCGTCTCTGAGTTCGGGGACAGCGGCATACAGATAACGGCGTATTTCTTCATCGACCTGAGCCGCACGATCGAGTCGAGCGTCAAGAGCGAGCTGCGGCTGCGCATCCTCGAAGCCTTCCGCGAAAACGGCATAGAGATGCCATATCCGCAGGTCGACGTGCATTTGCGCGGCGACGGCGGCGATAGGTAAATTTGCGTAAAACGCGCGCGGCGGCTCAAACTTCTGGCCGCCGCGCGTTTTTTGCCTCCGCAGGCCGAACGTGCGGTGCGTTTTATAACTACATACTGAAACTATAAAACCATAAAC
>DVKA01000230.1 GCA_018716365.1 Candidatus Caccocola faecipullorum | reverse complement strand
GCGCCGAAAATTACGGCGCGCGCCTCGTCCCACGAGCTTTCGCAGCCTATGAAGCCCTGTATCGAGCTTTTCATCTGCCTCTAGTCTTTCAGCTCCAGAGCCTTCTTGACGTAGTTCGGCAGCATGAAGGAGCCGACGTGTATCCCGGTGTTGTAGTACTTTGTTTCGAGGCCGAGCGCGTTCCACGCCTCGGCGTCGAGGTCTTTGACTGGGTCGTACTTCTTCGAGGCGAAGCCGAAGAGCCAGTGTCCCGAGGGATACGTCGGGATGTGCGCCTGGTAGACGCGGCAGATGGGGAAGAAGTCCTCAATGCGCTGGTGCGCGCGCTTCATCGCCGCGGAGTAGGATTCGTAGTAGGGATTTTCGTGCTGGTTGACGAGTATTCCGTCGTCGCCGAGCGCCTTGAAGCAGTTGCCGTAGAACTCCTTTGTGAAAAGTCCTTCGCCGGGGCCGAATGGGTCTGTCGAGTCGACGATTATGAGGTCGTACTTCTCTTCGACTGTGCGGACGAATTTGAGGCCGTCCTCGAAATGCAGCGAGACGCGCGGGTCGTCGAGCTCGCAGGCGGTGAAGGGCAGCAGCTTCATGCAGGTCTTGACGACGAGCTCGTCTATATCTACCATGTCGATTTTTTCAATCGTCTTGTAGCGCGTAAGCTCGCGCACCGTGCCGCCGTCGCCGCCGCCGATTACGAGGACGCGCTTGATCTTCGGGTTCGTCGCCATCGGGACGTGGACTATCATGTCGTGGTAGATGAATTCGTCCTTCTCGGTCAGCATCATTAGGCCGTCGAGCGTGAAGAAGCGCCCGAACTCCTCGGAGTCGAAGATGTCTATCTGCTGGAAGGGGCTCTTCTCGCTGAAGAGCTGTTTCTTGACCTTTATCGAAAAGCGCGTAGAAGGTGTGTGTTCCTCCGTGTACCAAAGCTCCATTGAAATTTCCTCCTATTTCACAACGTATAGATTTTCGAGATTCATATCCTGCGGCCCCATGACGAGGCAGCCCTTTTCCTTCGCGTAGAGAATATACTCCAGCGCCTCCGGCGTAACCTCTTCGCCCGGGGAGAGTATCGGTATGCCGGGCGGGTAGCACATGACGGACTCCGCCGTTATCCTGCCGAGGCTCTCTCGCACCGGCACGGGCTCGCTCGGCGCGTAGAAGGCGTCGCGCGGCGTCATGCGCACGACGGGCGTGATGTACTCGTGGTCGAGCAGCTTCAGCCCTTCCCTGCCGTGCAGCCGCTTGATTTCCGACAACGCGGCGACGAGGCGCTCGATTGCATAATGATTGTCCCCGACGGAGACGATTGCGAGCATATTGCCCATGTCGCCGAACTCTATCTGTATTCCGTAGTCGTCGCGCATCAGGTCGTAGACCTCGACGCCCGCGAGCCCCGTCTTAAGCGTGTTGACTGAGAGCTTCGTCACGTCGAAGTCGAAGACCGCGCCGCCGTCCATGATTTCGCGCGAAAAGGCGTAATAGCCGCCGATGCGGTTGATTTCAGCGCGCGCGTACTCGGCGAGCGAGACGACGCGGCGAAAGGTCTCCGTCCCCTCCGTGGCGAGCGCCTTGCGCGCTATGTCGAGCGAGCTCATCAGCAGGTACGAGGCGCTCGTCGTCTGCGTCAGGCCGATGACGGTGCGCACATAGTCCGGGCTGACGCGCCCGCGGCGCATCAGCAGCAGCGAGCTCTGCGTCAGCGAGCCGCCGGTCTTGTGCATACTGACGGAGCTCATGTCCGCGCCCGCAGCCATCGCGGGGAGCGGCATCCCTTCGCCGAAATAGAAATGCGTGCCGTGCGCCTCGTCTGCGAGCACCGCCATGCCCGCGGCGTGAGCCGCCTCCGCTATGCGCCGGATGTCGGTGCATATACCGTAGTATGTCGGGTTGTTGACAAACACGGCCTTCGCCTCGGGGTGTGCCTTTATCGCCGCCTCGACGTCGGCCGCGCGCATCCCGAGAGAAATTCCGAGCTCGGGGTGGATTCCCGGGTCTACGTAGACCGGCGTGACGCCGCACAGAATCATCGCGTTTATCGCGGATTTGTGGACGTTGCGCGGGATTATCATCGAATCGCCCGCCTTGCAGACGGACATGACCATAGCCTGCACCGCCGCCGTCGTGCCGCCGACTATGAGGAAGGCCGCGTCCGCGCCGAATGCGTCGGCGGCGAGCTCCTCGGCCTCCTTGATGACTGAGGTCGGGTGGCTCAGGTTGTCGAGCGGCTTCATAGAGTTCACGTCGACGGAGAGGCATTCCCTGCCGAGGAACTTCGTCAGCTCCGGCGTGCCGCGCCCCTGCTTGTGGCCGGGCACGTCGAAGGGGACTACGCGGCTGCTCCTGTACTCCGCGAGCGCTTCGTGCAGCGGCGCGCGCCGCTGGTCGAGACGGTATGTCCTTTCTGACATTTCCGTGCCCTGCGCCTAGTACATATTCATGCCGTAGTAGATTTCGAGCATCTCTTTCGTGATGCTGTCCTTTATGGCGAGGCGCTCCTCCGGCGGAAGCTCGCGCGGGTCGATGTTGAAGAGGTAGTCGGCGAGCCGTATCTCCTTCAGCATCATCTTTGTGTGGAAGATGTTCGACTGGTAGACGTTCACGTCTATCGCGTCGTAGCGCGCGAGTGTCTTCTCGTCTAT
>DVKA01000229.1 GCA_018716365.1 Candidatus Caccocola faecipullorum | reverse complement strand
GCGCGCGCTATCCGAGGCCGAGGTGATAGTGCTCGGCCCGGGCAGTTTGTTTACAAGCGTGATGCCAAACCTGCTGCTCACGGAGATGGCGGCGCTGCTGCGCGACGTGAAGGTCCCCATCATTTATATAGCGAACCTTATGACGCAGCCGAAGGAGACCGAGGGCATGAACATCGTCGCCCACGTCGACTGGATAGCGAGCATCCTCGGCGCAGTGCCGGACTACATACTCGCGAACCAGTCCGCGATACCGGAGGAATTCGTCACGCGCTACGCGAGCATCGGCGCGGAGCCGCTCTACCTGTCGGCAAAGGAAGAAGAATACCTCGAATCTCTCGGCAGCGAAATCATATACGGCGACTACTGCGAGATAAAGAACGGAAAATACCTGCGCCACAACGCGAAGCACCTTTCCGAGACGATAATGGAAATAGTGCGCGGCAACAGAAAGAACTGAGGCCAACTAATGGAAAGCGTCAACAGAACTATTTGGGACGAATGGGGCGCGATGCCGTCGAACGAGCAGGCGCGCGACGAAGCGGCGGGCATTCTCGACGGGCTGCCTTCGCGCGCGCGCGGCGAGGAAATCATGTTTATATCGCCGCGCCTCTTCGCGGTCAGGCGTCTCATGCGGCTGTGGGGCGAGTGCTGTTCCTGTCCCGCGGACGGACAGCAGGGCATAAGGCTCATCGACACGCAGATAAAGGGCAAGATAGTCTTCGCGGCGGACAAGGAGCGCACTGCGGATATACTCTCCGTCACGCGCTCGACGGCGAAGCGCACGCGCAACTGGGGCTGGGTGCGCGGCATCTTCGGAAGCTGCGGCGCGCTCTACATGCCGAAGGCCGGATATTACCTCATCATGCGCCCGCAGACGGCGAACGGCTCGGCGGAACGCCTCCAGGCGATACTGAAATCCTGCGGCTTCACCGTCGGCGTGCGCAAGCGTGCGACGTACAGGGAGCTCACGCTGCGCGACCAGCAGCAGATAGTGACCCTGCTCTCGCGCATGGGGCTCGTCAAGACGGCGCTCTCGCTCGAGGAGACGGCCATCTACCGCTCGATGCGCAGCCACGCGAACAAGCTCGTCAACTGCGACGCCGCGAACATCAACAAAAGCATCGAGGCGGCGCGCGGGCAGATGGAGCTTATACGCCGCATGGACGAGCTGGGCATAACGGAAACGCTTCCGGAACCGCTTTTCGAGCTCGTCGCGGCGAGAAAACGAAATCCGAGCATATCTTTGAAAGAACTTGGCCAAACTTTACCGAGACCAATTAGCAAAAGTACGGTAGAATATAGATGGCGAAAGTTAGAACATATACTTCAGACGCAACTAAAGGGGGATGATGCCAATGTACTTAGGAAAAGCGGACGTTAACACCTACGACAAAGGCGCCGGGAGAGAATTTCTGATTTCAAACGGGCGCGGGAGTTACGGCTTCTCCACAGTCATAGGTGCTAACACGAGAAGGGAACACGGACTCCTGGTCGTCAGGAACGGAGAAGAAAAACAGCATTCCGTCCTCGTCAGTAAAATCGAAGAAACATTATTCGACCGCAACAAAAAATACCAGCTTTCGACAAATAGATACAAGGATCTGGTTTATCCCGACGGTTACAGATACCTTCAGGAATATCAGGGAAATCCATATCCGAGCATGCTTTTCGTTATTCACAGCATCCTCCTGAAAAAATCTATATTTATGCCGCGCGGCAAGGAATGCACGGTGATCAAGTACGAGCTTCTCGCGGCTCCCGACAAGATCCGCCTCGACCTGCGCCCGCTCGTCGCGCACAGATACAGCAACGCCGTCTGCGCGGAATCGAACAGCGCGGACTTCAGCGTATCGTCGGACAACGCGCACAGCATCAGCATCACCGGCAAGGGCCGCACCAGCCGCGTCTCCGCGACCGCGGGGACATGGTCGCTCAAACCGCTCTGGTTTGAGAACCTCATCTACGAGCAGGACGACCGCATCGACGCGCCCTCCGTCGACCATCTCTGGTCGCCGGGGCTTATCTCTAACGAGCTTTCTGAAGGCGACGTCCTTTACGTAGTCCTTTCTCAGGAACCTCAGAACTTCAGCGCCAAGCAGCTCGCAGCCATGGAGCAGGAAGCCGCCGCGCGCTTCGAAGATATACTCGAACAGGCGAACATTCCGGCGAACAACAGCGCCGAACAGGATATGATAGTTTCCTCGTACCACCTCGTCGACGACCGCGAAGAGTGCATAGCCCCGATATACACCGGCTATCCCTCGGTCGACGCGAAGCCGCGCGATACGTTTATAGCCCTTCCTGGCCTCCTGCTTGCGACAGGCCGCGAAGACGTCGCGCTCAAGGCGCTGAAATACTGGCTCGGCGCGGTGGAGAAGAACGGATGGGTCATGCCGGAGAGAGTCTCCGGCTGCGGATGCGCCTTTGAAAACGGCGGAGCCGACAACGGACTCTGGTTCGTCTACGCGGCCGGCAAATATCTCGGCCACGTCAAGGAAGCCGGAGCCGAGGCTGACGCGCTTAAGAGCGGCGTGAAGCAGATCGTCGACAGATACCTTAACGGCGTGCCGCAGCTCGACGTCGTGTGCGATTCGAACATGCTCCTCAAGCTCACGGTCTCCGACACCGCGCGTCACTGGATGGGAGCGACTGCCGGCGACGAGGTCGTCGTCGCTCGCAAGGGCTATCTCGTCGAAATCAACGCGCTCTGGTACAACGCGCTGAAGACCGCCGAGCAGCTCACCGGCGACAAGCAGTACGGAGAAGCGGCGGAGAAGTGCGCGAAATCCTTCAACGATACCTTCTGGAGCTTCGACATGAACGGCCTCTACGACTGCGTCGATCCCGAGACATTCAAGACCGACAACTCAATCAGGCCGAACCAGATACTCGCGGCGTCGCTGCCTTACAGCCCGCTTTCGCCCGAGACGGCGCAGAAGGTCGTCCGCATATGCTGGAACGAGCTGTACACGACCTACGGCCTCCGTACGCTCGACCCGCGCCACGATAAATTCAAAGGCCGCTTCGAAGGCCGCCTCGACCAGCGCATCAAAGCCTGCTACCGCGGCATGGCGTGGCCCTGGCTCCTCGGCCAGTTTATAACGGCCTATCTGAAATACAACCCGACCAGAAAAGATCTTGGATGGGCGTTCATCCGTCCGTTCAACTCGCACCTGCGTCACGGCTGCCTCGGCGGAGTCGCACAGCTCTTCGACGGAATGATGCCGTACCGCCCGCACGGAGACGTGCTCAGCGCCGCGGCTCTCGGAGAACTGCTCCGCGTGCTTCACGAAGACCTTGAAACGGAAGCGTAAATCTTAAACTTTTTTGAGCGTCAAGCCGCGAGCAGCGGTTCGACCGGCAGCGGAAAAAGCGTCAAAATCGCCGTGAGAGGGATAGAAAACAGTTTATCCCTCTCCGGCGTAAATATAACGAAAGATAAAAACCTATAAGGAGGGCATTTTATCATGGCCAAGTATAAGGTTGCAATCAACGGTTTCGGACGTATCGGACGTCTTTCTCTCCGCGCGTTCTTCACGAACGGGAAAGAGAACGAGTTTGAAATAGTCGCTATCAACGACCTCACGCCGCCGTCTTCGCTTGCTTATCTTCTCAAGTACGACTCGGTATTCCGCCGCTTCCCTGGCACCGTCGAGGTTGACGGAGACTATCTCGTAGTGAACGGACAGAAAATCAGAGCGCTCGCCGAGCCCGATCCCGCGAAGCTTCCGTGGAAGGAAATGGGCGTCGACCTCGTCATAGAGTCGACCGGACGCTACACCGACGCCAATCAGGCCTCCGCGCACATCGCCGCCGGAGCGAAAAAGGTGATAATCTCCGCCCCCGCCAAAAACCACGACGCGACGATAGTCATGGGCGTCAACGAGGAAGTCTACGACCCCGCGAAGCACAACATCATTTCGAACGCCTCCTGCACGACGAACTGCCTCGCGCCTGTCTGCAAAGTCCTCCAGGGCAAGTTCGGAATCAAAGAAGGACTTATGAACACCGTCCACGCTTATACTAACGACCAGAAGACGCTCGACTTCCCGCACAAAAACCTCTCTCGCGGAAGAGCCGCGGCGCTCTCCATCATCCCGACCAGCACCGGCGCGGCGAAGGCCATCTCCGAAGTCATGCCGGAGCTTAAGGGCAAGCTCAACGGATTCGCGCTTCGCGTCCCGACGCCGGACGTCTCCGTCGTAGACCTCACCGTGGTGCTTGAGAAGCCCGCGACCGCCGAAGACGTGAACGCCGCCATGAAGGAAGCCGCTGAAACCTACCTCAAGGGAATCCTCGAATATGAGCCTGAAGACCTCGTTTCGATGGACTTCGTCGGCGACACGCACTCCTCGATATTCGCTCCGCGCCATACGATGGCGATGGGCGACAGGATGATAAAACTCCTCTCGTGGTACGACAACGAGTGCGGATACAGCAACAGAGTTATAGACCTCGCAAACTACATCCTCAAAAAAGGACTGTAACGCTATGCGCCTGAAGACCTTTTCTCCCTCGGACGTAGCGGGTAAAAAGGTTCTGGTCAGGGTGGACTTCAACGTCCCCCTGGCCGAAGGCAGGGTCAGCGACGATACGCGCATAAAGGCGCACCTTCCGACGCTGACGGCGCTGCGCGACGCCGGCGCGAAAATCGCGCTCGTCTCGCATCTCGGACGCCCGAAGGGAACCGTCAACCTCAAATATACGCTTGAGCCGGTCGGCGAAGAGCTTGCGAAGCTGACAGGCTGGCCTGTGCGTTTCGTGCCAGACTGCATAGGCGAAAAGGTCGACGAAGCCGTCGCGGACTGGAAGGACGGAGAAGTGCTCCTGCTCGAAAACGTCCGCTTCTATCCAGAAGAGGAAAAGAACGACATGGAGTTCGCAAAGAAGCTCGTGAAGGATTTCGACGTCTTCGTCATGGACGCGTTCAGCGCGGCGCACAGGGCGCACGCCTCTACGCGTGCTGCGGCGGAGCTCATTCCTTCCTTCTCCGGCAAACTCATCGACTGCGAGATAACGATGCTCTCCGCGGCGCGCGACGAGCCGAAGAAGCCCTTCGTGCTCATCCTCGGCGGAGCCAAGGTCTCTGATAAAATCGCAGTCGTCGAGAATATGCTGAAAAAAGCCGACACGATACTCATCGGCGGCGGCATGGCCTTCACCTTCCTCAAGGCGCAGGGGCTCGAAATAGGCAAATCGCTCTGCGAGACGGAGAAGCTTGACTTCGCGGCTAAGATGCTTGAAGAAGCGAAGGCGCTCGGCGTGAAAATACTTCTTCCCGTCGACGCAGTCGTCGCCCCCGAGTTCAAGGCCGATGCGCCTGCGAAAACCGTCAAGTCGGACGCCATCCCACAGGATGAAATGGGCCTCGACATAGGTCCTGAAACTGCGGAGCTCTTCACGAAAGAGATACTTGCCGCGAAGACCGTCCTCTGGAACGGCCCGATGGGCGTCTTCGAAATGCCCGCCTTCGCAAAGGGCACCGAGGCGGTAGCCAAGGCGCTCGCCGGCGCGACGGAGAAGGGCGCTCTGACGGTCGTAGGCGGAGGAGATTCCGCAGCGGCGATAGCGCTCTTCAAAATGGAAGACAAAGTATCGCACGTTTCGACGGGCGGGGGAGCGAGCCTCGAATTCTTCGAAGGCAAGAGCCTTCCCGGCATAGAGCCTTACGTCATCCGGTAAGTCAGACCACGAACGCCTTCATCAAAAGTGGAGGCGTTCTTTTATAATGTCCGAATATCATCGAACAGATACTTCAACGGAGGGATAAAGATGCGCAGGAAATTTATCGCCGGAAACTGGAAGATGAACCACGGCCCGGCGGCAACAAGTGAATTCTTTAACAAATTTGGTGCGGAGCTTAAAGACGCTAAAGATGTACAGGAAGCGGTCGCCGCAGGAACGGAAGAAATAGCATTCTTTGTTCCCGCCGTCTCGCTGCTCACCGCCGTAAACGCCGCAAAAGAACTGCCCGTAATAATCGGCGCAGAAAATATGCACTGGGAAAAGAGCGGAGCCTTCACCGGCGAGACCTCCGGCCCTATGATTACCGAGATAGGCGCGACGCACGTCCTCATAGGCCACAGCGAGAGACGCCATATATTCCGCGAGACGGACGAAGAGCTTAATAAAAAGATACACGCCGCGATAGACTGCGGTCTCGTCGCCGTTCTCTGCGTCGGCGAAACGCTTGAAGAGCGCGAAAGCGGCAAGGCTTTCGACGTCATAAAGAGACAGTTCGTCGAGGGGCTCAAAGGAATAGACGGCGAGACGCTTGCGCATAAGATGATAATAGCCTATGAGCCCGTATGGGCGATAGGCACCGGCAAGACTGCGAGCGACGCCGACGCCGAAGAGGTCTGTGGCTTCATACGCGGCCTTGCAAAAGAAAACTTCTGCGAAAAGACCGCCGGCGAGCTCATCATTCTGTACGGCGGCAGCGTCAAGGCAGACAACACGAAAGGCATAATCTCGCAGGCCGACATAGACGGCGTACTCGTAGGCGGCGCGTCGCTCAAGCCGGACAGCTTCATGCAGATCGTGAAGAACGCGCTGTAAAAGATAACGTTATATAAAACGTAACATAATAAGGATTTTATATGACTTGAAGCGTTGAAAAGTCATATACAAGAACATAGTAGAAATCAGCATAAAGCCCCTCTCGGTGATTCCG
>DVKA01000228.1 GCA_018716365.1 Candidatus Caccocola faecipullorum | reverse complement strand
TCGAGCATTTTGCTGAGCAGCGTTGTGAACTTTTTGCCGTCGGGGACGGGCTGGCCGTCGGCTATCGAGGCGAGGCCCATGAGGACGCTTGACCAGTCGTTGGCGTTGAAATCCGGTTTTTCGGATTCTGCGGCGATTTTCTTGATCAGCGCGTGGTCGGGGTTGATTTCCATGACGCGCTTCTCTTCGGGAACGTCCTGCCCCATCGCCTTGAAGAAGTTGCGCATCTGCGGCGATATTTCCTCGCCCTTCTGAACGAAGCAGACGGGAGAGTCGACGAGGCGGTCGGAGACCTTCACGTCTTCGACGAGGCTTCCGAGCGCGTCTTTCAGCTTCTTGACGAGGCCGCTCTTTTCGATTTCCTTCGAATGTTTGTCTTCGTTTTCTGTGCCTTTCGGCAGGTCGAGGTTTTCAGCCGAGGCGGAGACGAAGTCGTATTTGTCGAATTTGCGTGCGTTGTTCACCCATATTTCGTCGACGGGGTCGCTGAGGAGCAGGACGCTGACGCCGCGTTTCTTGAAAGCTTCAAGCTTCGGCGAGTTGCGAAGGTTGTCGAGCGACGAGCCGGTGAGGTAGTATATCTTGTCCTGTCCAGCCGGCATCTTTATCACGTAGTCTTCAAGCGTTGTCTTTTCACCCTCGGAGGTCTCGAAGGAGCAGAGCTTCATTATCTCTTCGCGGTGGCGCGTGTCGGAGATTATGCCTTCCTTGAGGACGACGCCGAAGGTCTGCCAGAATTTAGCGTAGGTCTCGGGCTTGTCTTTGCGCAGCTTCGACAGAGTGTCGAGCACTTTTTTCGTGAGGCTGTTCTTGATCTGCGCCGTCTGGCGGTCCTGCTGGAGCATTTCGCGCGAGACGTTGAGCGAAAGGTCTTCGGAATCTACGACGCCCTTGATGAAGCGCATATATTCAGGTATGAGCTCCTTACAGTCGTTCATTATGAATACGCGGCGGATGTAGAGCTGCACGCCGTGCTTGCCGTCCTGATAGAAGAGGTCCATCGGCGGGCGCGACGGGATGAAGAGCAGCGCGCGGAATTCGCTCATGCCCTCGGCCTTGTAGTAGATACGTTCGAGCGGGTCTTCCCAGTCGTGCGAGATGTGGCGGTAGAATTCGTTGAATTCCTCGTCCGTTATCTCTTTCTGCGGGCGCGTCCAGAGCGCCTTCATCGAGTTGACGGGCTCTTCCTTTTCGTCCTTTTTGCCGTCCTCCGCGTCTTTGACGTAAATCGGATAGGTTACGAAGTCGGAGTATTCTTTGATGATGCTGCGTATCGTCCACTCGGAGAGGTAGTCTTTGAACTCTTCGCCGTCGTCGTCTTTCCCGGCGGGCTTCATGTGCAGCGTTATAGTAGTGCCGTTCGTCTCGCGCGCGCCGCCGTCTATCGTGTACGTGCCGTCGCCGGTAGATTCCCACTTCCAGCTTTCGGAGGAGCCGGCTTTGCGCGTCTCCACTGTTACTTTGTCGGCGGCGATGAAGCTCGAATAGAAGCCGACGCCGAACTGCCCGATGAGGTCGCCCGCCGAGCCGTTCTTTGCCTCGCTGAGCGCCTTGATGAACTCGCCTGTGCCGCTGCGCGCTATCGTGCCGAGGTAGGAGACGAGGTCGTCGCGGCTCATGCCTATGCCGTTGTCGGAGAAGGTCAGCGTTCCGGCATTTTTGTCTATCGTTATATCTATGCGGCCGTTTTTCGCGTATTCCGCGAGCGACTGGTCGCTGAGGCTCTCAATGCGCAGCTTGTCTATCGCGTCGGAGGCGTTTGAGACGAGTTCGCGCACGAATATGTCTGGATTAGAATATACGGAGTTGATCATCAGCTCCAAGACTTGTTTAGCTTCGCTTTGAAATTCCATTTTCTCAGCCATTTGTATCTTCCCTTCCAAATTTTTCAGTCGTCTATTATAAATAATAATTCGATTTTTTCACAGCTTCGCCTGCAATGGCGCGGGCCGTAAAAAGCCGGACGGCTGGATTGCCGCCGTCCGGCTTTGATGCTTTTATGCGTGAGCCGCTTATTTATCTTCTTCTGGGGCGTTCTCGAATGTCATGTCGAGCTTGCCCTCGTTGTCTATGACGTGTATTGTGCCTCCGTCGCGCACCTCGCCGCCGATTATCGCGCGAGCGATGCACGTTTCGAGAGCCTTCTGCACGTAGCGCTTCAGCGGACGCGCGCCGTAGACCGGGTCGTAGCCGTTCTTCGCGCAGAGGTCGAGCGCCGCCTCTGATACGTCGAGGCGGATTCCCTGATCATTGAGGCGCTGTTCAAGCTGCCGCAGGATGAGGCGCACGATCTCGCGCAGGTTCTCAAGCGTAAGCGGTTTGAAGCATATTATCTCGTCTATACGGTTCAGGAACTCGGGGCGGAATTTCGACCGCATGATGGACATTACCTCGTTGATCGCGCTCTGCGGCAGCTCGCCCTTATCGTTCATGCCCTCTATCAATATCTGCGCGCCGATGTTGCTCGTCATGATTATGACGCAGTTCTTGAAGCTCACCGTGCGCCCGTGGCTGTCTGTGACGCGCCCGTCGTCGAGTATCTGGAGCATGATGTTGAAGACGTCTGGGTGCGCCTTTTCAATCTCGTCGAATAGCACGACCGAGTATGGATGACGGCGAACCGCTTCCGTGAGCTGGCCGCCCTCCTCGTATCCGACGTATCCCGGAGGCGCTCCGACGAGGCGCGAGACTGTGTGCTTCTCCATATACTCGGACATATCTATCCTTACGATGTTGTCCTCCGAGTCGAAGAGCGCTTCGGCAAGCGCGCGCGCCAGCTCCGTCTTTCCAACGCCGGTCGGGCCGAGGAAGATGAAGGAGCCTATTGGGCGTTTGGGGTCTTTAATGCCGGACCGTGCGCGAAGCACCGCGTCGGCGACAAGGTTTACAGCTTCGTCCTGTCCGACTACGCGCTTGTGCAGAATGCTGTCGAGATGGAGCAGTTTCTCACGTTCGCCTTCGACGAGGCGCGCGACCGGGATTCCCGTCCACTTCGAGACGATTTCAGCTATCTCGTCCTCCGTAACCTCTTCGCGCAGAAGTTTCGGCTTGCCGCCGTCGGCTTCCTGAAGCTTCTGCTCCTCAGCCTTGAGCTCGGCTTCGAGCTTGTTCAGCGTTCCGTAGCGGAGCTGTGCGGCGAGGTTGAGGTCGTAGCTGCGTTCGGCGTCCTCTATCTGATGGCGGACCTTCTCAATTTCTTCGCGTACATTGCGGATTTTCGAAATGTCCTGCTTTTCAGCTTCGTACTGCGCGCGCAGCGTATTTGCGTTCTCTTTGGCGTCGGCGAGCTCTTTCTGGAGATGTTCAAGCCGTTCCATGCTCGCCTTGTCCTTTTCTAGCTTCAATGCGGCTTCTTCAATTTCGAGCTGCATGACGCGCCTGTTCGCTGTGTCGAGCTCGGCCGGCAGCGAGTCTATGTCGGTGCGTATCATCGCGCATGCTTCGTCGATTAAGTCGATGGCCTTGTCGGGCAGGAACCTGTCCGTGATGTAGCGGTTCGAGAGCACCGCCGCCGCGACGAGCGCGCTGTCCTTGATGCGCACGCCGTGGTGGACCTGGAAGCGTTCCTTGAGGCCGCGCAGAATCGAGACGGTGTCCTCGACGCTCGGCGGCTCTACAAGCACCGGCTGGAAACGTCTTTCGAGCGCCGCGTCCTTCTCTATGTACTGGCGGTATTCCTCGAGCGTCGTCGCGCCGATGCAGTGCAGCTCGCCGCGCGCAAGCAGCGGCTTCAGCATGTTGCCCGCGTCCAGCGCGCCGTCGGTCTTTCCCGCTCCGACTATCGTGTGCAGCTCGTCTATGAAGAGGATGATGCGTCCGTCGCTCTTCTTGACTTCGTCGAGCACGGCCTTGAGGCGTTCCTCGAACTCGCCGCGGAACTTAGCGCCCGCGATGAGCGAGCCCATGTCGAGCGCGAAGATGATGCGGTCCTTGAGATTCTCCGGCACGTCGCCGCGCATGATGCGCATCGCCAGCCCTTCGGCTATCGCCGTTTTGCCGACGCCCGGCTCGCCTATCAGCACGGGGTTGTTCTTCGTCTTGCGGCTCAGTATGCGTATTGTGCGGCGTATCTCCTCGTCGCGTCCGATGACAGGGTCGAGCTTGTTCTCGCGCGCGGCTTTCACAAGGTCGCGCCCGTATTTTTCAAGCGCGTCATAGGTGTCCTCAGGGTTGTCGCTTGTCACGCGCTGGTTGCCGCGCACTTCGGAAAGCGTCTTCAGGAAGTTGTCCGGCGTGACGCCGAATGTCTCGAAGACTTTACCGAGCGGGCTGCCCTTCGTCTCGTACAGTATCGCGAGGAAAATATGCTCGACCGATATGTACTCGTCCTTGAGGCCGTTCGCCTCGTCCTCAGCGCGCACCAAAATCTTGGAAAGGCGCTGTGAGATGTAAATTTTGCCGCTTTCCTGCCCCGCGCCGGAGACTTTCGGCTTGCGGTTCAGCTCGTTCTCTATCGCTCCCGTTATGTTGCGCACGGGGACGTTCATTTTTTCGAGAAGCCGCGGAATGAGGCCGTTCTCCTGCTTTATAAGTGCAAGGGCTACGTTTTCGGCATCGACTTCCTGATGTCCGTAGCGGACCGCGAGGTTCTGGGCGTCGTAAAAAGCTTCCTGCGACTTCTGCGTAAGTTTATTCATATCCATAACTATCCCTC
Organism: Candidatus Caccocola faecipullorum; assembly: GCA_018716365.1. GTDB lineage: Bacteria > Synergistota > Synergistia > Synergistales > Synergistaceae > Caccocola > Caccocola faecipullorum. Next base: position 94 of record DVKA01000228.1, on the reverse strand, counting down.
CAATCAAGTCTGTATTTAACCAATACTGACTTAGCGCTGGTATTATAATACATCAACGAATATCAAACAATACTTTCCGCGAAAATTACAAATA
>DVKA01000227.1 GCA_018716365.1 Candidatus Caccocola faecipullorum | reverse complement strand
CGGTCACCGGCGTCGGCATGAACGACGGCGCGATGCTCGTGCGGACGCCGCGCGGCATAGTGCGCGCCGAGCGCGCCGCGGGCTGCCTGCTGAAGCCGCGCTGCGGCGACACGGTGCTCACCGCCTTCCTGTCCGGCGGCGAGGCGTGGGTCACCTGCGTCCTGACGCGCGCCGAAACTGAAACGGAGGCGGAGCTCGCGCTCCCTGAGAGGACGGCGCTGCGCGCCCGCGAGCTTTCGATAGAGGCGGAGAAGGCCGGCGTCGCGGCGCGCCATATATCGATGGAGGGCACTATCCTGTCGCTCGGCGGCGGACTGCTGCTCCAGGGCTTCGCGGCGGTGCAGACCGCTGCGCGCCGCGTAGGCGAGCGGATAGCGCGCAAGGAGGGACGTTACGGCGAGCTCTCAGAACGCACGGAAGGGCTTGACGAGCGCAGCGCTGGGCGTATGCGCGTGAAGAGCGAGACCAGCTACCGGCTGCGCGCCGAAAACGCCGACATGCGCGCCGAAGCAATGCTCGACCTAGACGGCGAGCGCATCAAGGTGGGCTAGATGTTCGCGCTCACGCTTCAGGGCGGAACCTGCATGAGCACGGCGCCCGACGTCTGCAAGACGCCGACGCCCGCGGGGCCGACGCCCGTCCCGTACCCGAACATCTTCATGTGCAATATGGTGCTGCCTAACACCGCCTGCACGAAGGTCTTCATCTCGGGCTCGCCCGCGCTCAACGTTAAGTCGCAGACCGCGATCTCGAACGGCGACGAGGCGGGGAACGCCGGAGGCGGCGTCGTCTCGAATAAATTCATCGGCAAGGGCGAATTCATCAAAGGCTCTGCGAAGGTGACGCTCGAAGGCAAGGCCGCGGTCTCGCAGGGGGCGACGACGAAACACAACGACGGAAACACCGTCGGCCTCTGTTCCGTCGCGGCGCAGGCGAAGGTGGATGTCGCGTAGAATCGCTGGGCTCGCCGCGGCCCTTGTGTTGTTTATATTTTCCGGCGGCCTGTTGCTCGCTCCAGCCGGATGCGAGGCGGCGAAGAAAGTCCCGCCGCCGCCCGACGGCGTGCTGAAGCCTTCGGAGGTCGTCTGGAGCCAGCAGAAGGACGGCCTTTCCGTGACCGTCGCCGCAACGGACGACCTGAACTTCGCCTACGGCTCGCCGCTCGGGATTACGATATGCCTCTACCAGCTTTCGGATATGTCGAAATTCACGGCGCTCGCCGCGACCTTCGACGGAATCGGCAAGCTTCTGGGGGGCGATATAGAACTGCTCGGAGGCACGGCGCTGATGAGCCGCGTCGAGTACCTCCAGCCCGGAGAGAAAATAACGCGGAGCTTCGACCGCATGGAAGGGGCGAAATATTTCGCCGTCGCGGCGGGCTACGCGCACCGCGACCCTGCGCGCTGCTCCGCATACGCGCCGTTTCCAGTGGCGGAGACGGTCATAAAGGTGAAACGCCGCAAGAAGGTAACGTATTACACCGCGGGAACCCTCGCAGCCGGGGTTCTCTTAAATTCCGAGGCTGTAACCGTCACTGGAGGTGAAGGTGGATATGAACGATAATCCTGTTTTTTGGGAACACGGCGTGTTCCTCCAGCCGCAGCATTTTCAGCTTGAATATATCCAGAACGTCAGGAGGGCCGCGGCGGCGATGGCTCTGCTCAATCCCTATCTGTGGGGCGTGCGCCGCCTTGAGGTGAACGAAAACTCGATAGCGAACGGCGTCTTCGAGGTCGTCTCGATGGAGCTGCTTCTGCCCTCTGGCGAATGGGTCTCATGCCCCGGCAACGCGTGGCTCCCGCCGCGCTCCTTCGCTCAGGCGTGGACGAACCCGGAGGAGCCGCTGACCGTTTACGCCGGAATAGCGGAGTTCCGCGAAAGCGGAGGCAACGCTGTGAAAGCCGCCTCTCCCGCCGAAGCGCCGGAGAACTTCCGCTACGCCGCTCCGCTCGAACCCGACGCCGTGCCCGACTACTACGCAGGCGGCCCGGACATGGACGTTTCGACGCTGCGCTACAATATGCGCCTCTGCTTCGGAGACGAGGGCGGCGCTCTGTGGAAGATGCCGGTCGCGCGGCTGATACGCGACGGCGAGCGCGTGCGCCTCGACGAGCGCATGGCCCCGCCCTGCGTCGACATCGCCGCCGTCCCCGCGCTGCACAGGCTCGTCCACGACGTCTCCGACACGCTGCTGTCGCGCAACCGCCACCTTGACGAATACAAGATTGACACGAACGAAGGAAGCTGGCAGGGCGTCCAGAGCAACGGCGCTGTGCTGCTCGCCATACTCGGGCTGCTCGGGCGCAGCATACCGGAGCTGAACCGCTGGCTTCAGGCTCCGTGCGCGCACCCGTGGAACGTCTACGGCAGCCTCTGCCGCATCGCGGGCGAGCTTTCCGTGTTCGCACCCGATATGTCTCCGCTCGGAGAGACGCGGCAGGGCGCGCGCGTCATCCCGCCCTACGACCACGCCGATTTATACGGCTGCTTCAGCGCCGTCGCGCGCGTCATCATGCGCCTTGTCGACACGCTTGTGATGGGGCCGCAGTTTATATTCGACCTCGAACCGGCGGGAACGCCCGGCGTCTTCTCCGCCGTCATGCCGCGAGGCGCGCTCGCCGCGGGCAGTTACGACTACTGGCTGCTGCTGCGCTCGCAGCGCGGGAAGGAGCTCGCATCCGCCGCCGCGCTTGGAAAGCTCGCGCCAGCCGCGGAGATGTCCGACGTGGTAGCGCAGGCGCTTCCGGGCGTCAGGCTGCGCCGCAGCGAGCAGCCGCCGATGGGGCTTCCGCGGCGCGGCGACACGCTGTATTTCAGAATAGACTCGAACGACCCGCTCTGGCGCAGGCTTGAACGGGACGGCGAAATTTCGTACACGCTGCCCGGCGCGCCAGACGATCTGCGCGTCCAGGTGACCGTCGTGGAGCGGTGAGGCCATGAACAGCCTCTGCGAACGATTCGCGCCGCTGATGGCGGAGACGCTGCACTACGCTGGCGCGCCCGAGGGGCTTGAGAGGCCGCTTTCCGAAGCCGCCGAACGTCTGGTCGAGCTCGCGGAGCGCGAGCGCGCGCTGCCGTCGTGCTCCTCTGGAGAATCTTCCACGCCGCGCCGCGACCTTGAACAGGCGCGTTTCGCGGTAGCTGCGTGGGCCGACGAGCAGATGCTCGGCTCGCCGCGCGCCGACGCCGCGGCGTGGGCGGCGACGAGCTTACAGTACCGCTATTTCGAAACGGCGGAGGCGGGGCGGCTTTTTTATCAGGAGCTCGAAAAATGCCTCGACTCGTGCGGAGTGCCGCGCCGCGCCAGATTGAAGAAACGCGAGGCGGCGGGCGAGCCGCCGGCGGAGGACGAGGGGATGGACCTCGGCGCGTGCGCGGAGCCGGAGCGCGATGAATGGCGCGCGCTCGACCTCGCCGAGCGCTTCGAGGCCGCCGCGTCGCGCCACAGGGAGGGCGACGACGAGGGCGCGCTCGGCGTCTTCGCCCTATGCCTGCTCTACGGATTCCGCGGCGCGCTCTACGCCGACGCCGCGCAGCTCGCGCGCATACGCAGGGCCTGCCGCACCCTTTTCGACCGCGTCCCGGAACTGAGGACGCCGCCGCAGCGCCGCAGGAGCTCGGAGCTCCTCGTCTGGGGCGAGCGCGCCGCCTACGTCGCGCTGCCGCTTCTCGTCTGCATCCTCTTCGCGCTCTACTGCGGCGGGGTGCTCGCCAACGCGCCGTTCCACGGCAAATTCTGAGGACGGCGTGAAGAGGTGATATTCGGATGAAGTTTTTATCTAAGGCTTTGAAATTCATATTGCTGCTTATACTTCTGCTCATCCTGCTCGCCGTCCTGACGGCGCTTTCGTGGTACGAGGGATGGCCGCTCTTCACGGGCGCGGCTGCGCTGCTCGGGCTGGCGGCGCTCTGCCTCGCGGCTCGCGGCGCGCAGCTGCTCTGGCGCTGGCGGAACAAGCGCGCCTTCGTCTCCAAGATAATGAGCGAACAGCAGGCCGCCGCGCCGGAGGAGGGCGGCGACTCCGCCGTCTCCGTCGCGTGGCGTCAGGGTATGTCCTGCGTGCTGCGCTCGCCGTCGCGCTTCAGCCGCACCCTCGGCGCGAGCCAGCCGTGGTTCGTCGTCGTCGAGGACGAGGCGCGCGAAAGCTCGCCCTTCGATTCGTTCGGCCGCAAGCTTCCAGAGGGCGCGTCGCCGCTCTACTGGCACTTCATGGAGTCATGCGTCGTCCTGCGCCTCAGCTGTTTCGGCGACGGAGGCCGCGTGTGGGAGGCGGAGCTTGAAGAGCTTCTAGCGGCGCGCCGCCGTCACGCCCCGCTGCGCGGCGTCGTGCTTGCGCTTCGCCTTTCAGAGCTGCTCGACAAAAACGACGCGGAACTCGATATGCTCGGGCAGAAGCTCCGCACGCGCGTGCAGCAGATAATGCTGACCGCGAACGCGCTTTACCCCGTCTACCTCCTCGTCGAAGAGATAGAAAGCCTTCCCGGCATGGGCACGCTGCTGGCGCAGTACCTGCCAGAAGGCTCCGAGGGCGCGCTCGGAGGCTGGGACGGCGGCCCCGCGATAGGCGCGTGGGCCGCGGCGAACGCCGCCGAAAAACTCGAAGAGCTCGTGCTCGACGGAGCCGCGGAAGGGACGCCGCCGCACGGTGACGTGCTCTCCGCGCTGAACCGCCTGAAAGCGCTCGCGCCGAAGCTCGACATAATAACGGAAAACCTCTCGCGCGAGCTCGCGCACCAGGTCAATCCGGAGATTGCTGGCGTCTACTTCTGCGCCTCGCGCCCGCTCGGGCGCGGCGGGCGGCGCGTCCCCGCCTTCGCAGGCGCGCTCGTCTCGCGCGTGCTGCCCTCCGCGCCGCTTCCGCAGCCCTTCAGCGGAATACCGGTGAGCGCCGGAGGAAGGATAGCGCTGATGGCGGGCTGGCTGCTGCTGACGCTCTCCGTCTGCGGCCTGCTCGCGGCGAACACGATATACCAGTACAGGATTCTTGCTGAGGACCCGCACGTCGCGGCGCAGAAGTCCGGCGGCGAGGGGCTCATGGTGCTCGACCCCGCGCAGGGGCCGCTCGCGCAGTCCTACTCGCGCCTCTACTCCGAGATGAACTACATCCTGAACCTCGAAAAATCCAACGGCGCGTGGTATCTGCCGAAGATGGGCGAGGATATGCTCGGCCGCGCGCTTACCGGCGTCAAGCGCGACTACGTGCGCGACGTGAACAGGATAATACTGCGCCCGATGATAGACCAGTTCCGCGACATTCTGTCCGCTCCCGCGAGCGCCAAGACGCGCGCGCGCGACATGGACCTAGCGACGGAGCTCACGTGGCTGACCGCCGCGCTCTCCGACCGCCTCGGAGAGACGGGCGCGGCCCAGAGCGACGCGGCGGGCAGCTTCCCGCTGACGGGGCTCAACGAGGCCGAGTGGACGCCCGTGACTGGGCAGCTCATCATCAACGCGCTGCGCTGGATAGACGACGAGGAACAGCTCGAGGCGCTCTCGATGGAGATACGCTCGCTGCTCGTCCAGAGCTTCACGCGCCGCGGCAGCAACCTGCTCAACGACCTCACGGAGCAGCTCAACAGCTCGCGCGCCTCCGAGAGCGTCCGCCTCTCGCAGTTCTGGACGCACATACCGATACAGAGCGAGGCCGACGTCAGCGTCGAATTCTGCTACACCGCGGCGGGACGCAAGGCCGTCCGCGACACGATAGAGGACATCGAGGAGATAGCGGGCGGCTCCGAAATCCTCGGCGTCTACCTCGAAAATTTCAGGAACGACTATCTGCTCGAATACGCGCGCGCGTGGGAGAACTTCGCGGAGAGCTTCGCCGCCGCGGGGCCGTCGCTGCGCTGCGAGAATTTCGAGCAGTATCCCGCCTACGAGGACATAAAGAAGGTGAACGACCTGCCGCACGTCAGGGCCTGCCTCCGCATGATGGCCGAGACCGCGCCGCTGCTCGAAAGCAAGGTGCGCCCGTCGTGGGTTGACCGGCTCGAAGTGACGGACGCCGTCGTGTCGCTCGCGCTCGCGGGCAGCGAGGACAAAAAGCGCGACAAGCTCTGGAACGCCTTCACCGCGGTCGAGAAGAATCCGAACCTCATGACGCGGCTGCGCTCCGGCGTCAAGAGCGACGCGAAGGTCAGCGACCTAGTCAAGGCAGAGACGTCGATGCGCGCCTTCTTCGAGAACTGCACGACGCTGCTCGGCGCGGTCTCGAACCCCTCGTCGGCCTTCTCGCTCTGCTCCGCGAAATTCGGAGAGGAAAAGGGCGCGGAGCAGCCCGAGGGCCAGCCCTACGACGCCGCGCGCCAGGCCTTCGACGAGGCCTTCGCGCTCATAGGCGGCGACTGGTCGCCAGCGCAGGAGATGCTCGGCGGCATCCTCGACTTCATAGCCGCCGAGGCGACGATAGAGACGGCGCAGGTGCTCCAGCGCCGCTGGGAGGACGAGGTGCTCAACAGCCCGACCGTGCTCTTCGGACGCGGCGGCGGAGATGCGATATTCGGCGAGACGGGCGTAGTGCCCGTATTCGTACAGAAGAACCTCGGCTCGCTGCTCTCGCACCGCGGCGGCGTCCCCGTGCCGTCGCTCTGGGAGGGCGCGCCCTTCCCGTTCGACGACGAATTCCTCGCGGCGCTCATGCAGGGCGCGGAGGCCGCGTCGCAGCCGCTGCCGCCCGAGCGCAAAGAGTCGTACCGCGTGAACGTCGCGTCGCGCCCGCTCATCGTCAACCACGGCGCGAAGCTGCGCCCGAGCGTCATGACGCTGACGCTCGAGGGCGACGACGGCCCGCAGCAGCTCGTGAACCAGAACTTCCCGCAGGAGGCCGTATTCACCTACAGCCCCGGCAAGTCGGGCCGCGTGACGCTCGTGATAAGCTTCCCGGGCTTCGACCTGCGCAGGGAGTACGACGGGCTTAAGGAATTCGTAACGGAATTCCGCACCGGCGAAAAGACGTTCTTCCCGATGGACTTCCCGGGAGCCTTCGACCGCATGGACGAAGCCGGGATAAAGACGATAAAGGTGCCCATCGCCGTCTCCAACACGGCGGGCATCTTCGCGGACCCGAAGGCGGAGGCCGAGCGCAAATTCCCCGAGCTTCCGTCAAATATAACAAGGCTGGTGACGCGCTGATGAACTCGCTTCGAACTATATTCCGCTGCATGCTGCTGGTATGGCTCGTGCTCGTCGCCGCGCTCGGCTTCGCGGTCTCGCGCGGCACGCACACGACCTACGCGGGAAACACGATGGCCTTCCTCTTCTCGTCCGCGGGACGCGAAAAGGTCGAGCTCCCGCCCGTCGAACGCCGCGCAGTCCCGCCAGTTGCGGAGGAGCCGCACGCAGAGCCGCCCGCGCCCGAATGGACGCCGCTCGCCAAGGGCAAGACCGCTGGCGGCGGCACGCTCGGCGCGCCCGAGATACAGACGCTCGACGGAGGCGCGGTCGCCGTCGTCATGTCCCTTACCGGGACTATAGGCGACGTCTCCTTCTACGACCCGAGGAACGTCACGGGCGCTACGGTCGACTTCATAGGCGAGTGGAGCAAGCCGCCCTATTTCAAAAAATCCGTGAGCTCCGGCTGCCTCTCGCTCGTGCAGGCCGCGGGCCACAAGGGCTACCTGCGCGTCTCCGGCGTCGCGGCGCGCGGCGTTTCGAAGCTCGAAGCGCGCGCCGAATACTCCGCCGCGAAAAACGCCGTGCGCGTGGTATTCTCGCCCGCGGGCGCGGAAAAGGGAAAATAACGGTGTCGTCGATACGCTTTCTTGAAAGGCTGCGCGCGATGCAGCAGGGCTCGGAGCGCGCGAATTTCGAGGACGTGAACGAGGTGCTGCGCTCCGTCATAGGCTACGTGAGCAAGCTGCTCAACACGCGGCGCGGCAGCAGCGTCCTCGACGAGGAGTTCGGAATACCGGACTTCACCGGCTTCGGCGTCAGTTACAGCCGCGACGACATTCCGCGCATCGAAAAGGAAATCGCGCGCTTCATCGAGCGCTGCGAGCCGCGGCTGCGCGACGTGAAAATCACATACTCGCCGGACCCGAACGAGCCCTTCAGCATCAACTTCGTACTCGACGCGAAGCTTGTGCTGACCGGCACGGACGTACTGCCCGTGAAGCTCACGACGAGGATAAACCCCTCGGGCAAGGTGAGCGTCACGGACTAGCCGCGGGAGCGCCGCTCCCGAGTCTTCCGGCAGAAAGGAAAGATAAAAGATGGCAGAAAGCAAATACACAGAACTTTTCCGCTTCGAAGCGGACGGAATGCCGGAGGATACCTTCCACGTTCTCAGCTTCCGCGGCACGGAGGCGCTCTCGAGCCTCTTCTCCTTCGACGTGGAGCTCGTCAGCAAAAATATGTCGCTCGACCTCGAGGAGCTTCTCGCGGGCAACGCGAAGCTCACGATAAAGCGCGGCGGCGGTTTCCCCGACGCGGTCTTCGCGGGCCGTCCCGCCGCGGCGCGCCAGAGCGGGAGCTTCGGAGAGTACGCCTACTACTCCGTCACGCTGCGCCCCGCCTTCTGGAAATTCACACAGCTTGTGCAGAGCGCGATATTCCTCAACAAAACCGCGCCGGAGACGGTGGACGAGCTCATCTCCGGAGAGCGCGGCTTTCCGCTGAGCTTTGAAATGCGCCTCACCGCGGAATACCCGAAGCAGGAATTTGCGATGCAGCACGAGGAAAGCGTCTACGACTACATAACGTGGCGCATGGAGCAGCAGGGCGCGTACTTCTACTTCGCGCCCGACGGCGACAAGGTGATATTCTCCGACTCGCCGCAGTCGCACGACGGCTCCGCGGGCACGATATACTACTCGCCCGCGACAGGCCTCGAAGGCGACAAGACGGGCGAAGTGGCGACGGCCTTCTCGCTCTGCCAGACGCCGCTGCCCGCGCGCGTCGTCGTGCGCACATACAGCTGGAAAAATCCCAACGCGCCGGTAGTCGCGGAGGCCGAGGTCTCGCCGCGCGGCTTCGGCGACGTCTACCTCGCGCACGAGCCCGCCGAGACGCAGGCCGACGCGCGGCGCATAGCCGAAATACGCGCCGAGGAGCTCAAATGCCGCGCGAAAATATACGGCGGCGTCAGCGCATCGCCGCTCATGCGCCCGGGCGCGGTCTTCACGCTCGACCGCCATTACAACGAAAAATTCAACCGCGACTACATGGTCACGGAGGTCACGCACGAGGGCGCGCAGGAGGCATTTATATCGATGGGCCTCGGCATACCGATACGCGGCGCGGCGGAGCACCTCTTCTACCGCAACGAATTCCGCTGCATAGAATCCGACACTCCGTACCGCCCGCCGCGCACAGCTCCGCGCGCGAAGATAACTGGAGTTATGCGCGCCTTCGTCGACGGAGCTGGCAGCGGCGCGCGCGCCGAGACCGACGAGTACGGGCGCTACAAGCTGGTATTCCCCTTCGACATATCGGGCAGAAAAGGCGGAAACGGTTCCTGCTGGATACGTATGTCGCAGCAGCAGGCGGGGCCTGACAGCGGTCTCGCTCTGCCCGTTCAGCCCGGAGTCGAGGCGCTGGTATCGTTCGAAGAAGGAGACCCCGACCGCCCGTACATATCTGGCGTCCTAGCGAATGGAGAGACGGGAAGCATATACGGCTCCGGCAATCAGAACATATCGGGGCTGCGCACCGCGGGCGGCAGCCAGATAACGATAAACGACGAAGATAAAAAACAGGGCATAGCGATGCTCACACCGTCGGGCAGCGGCGTGATGATGTCCGCGGGTTCCTCCGACCTCAAGGTGGACGCGACCGACATGGTCATGCACGCTACGTCGACCTGCAGCACCGACCTCGCCGGAGTGATAAAGACGAACCTGTGCGGATTCCGCAATCTCACATGCTCTACCACCGACCCGAAATCGCTCGCGACATGGGCCGCCACATGCTCGTCGGCCGGCACGATGGTCTCCGACACTCTCAGCTCGCTCAGCAAAGCCTTCTCCGGCGACACGTCGAACAGCCTGTCGTGGGGAGCGGAAGGGACGAAAGACGCGATGCTCGTCCTCAATCTGATTCTCCAAACGATCAATATCGGGAAAGCGCCGCAGAGCGCATACAACATGGCGATGACCGTCAAAGACGACGGCACCGCGACCTCTCTGATACAGGCTAAGGCTGGAGCCTTAGAGATTCTCGGTCTTGTCTCCACGTTGCTTCTGCGGCTTTACAGCTTCGGAGCTGATCTGGGCGAAGCGTTCGTCGTCCAGCCGGCCGGCAAAGACGCGGAGGGCAACGTACTCTATTACGACAAGAATTACAACAAGGTGAGCAAAGCCGCGGCGCAGCGAAGCTACACGACGACGGCGGCCGCGGCGCTGATTCCGGAACTTACGTCGTTCATAGTGATGCTCGTCGCCTTGGCGAAGCAGGAGAAGAAGCTCGGCGGCATCTCTCTCAACGCCGTTCAAGCGAACGTCAACCTGAACGCCGGTACTTCCGTCACCGCGAACGCGGCTGGAAGCATCCTGTTGCACGCGGGGCAGCTGCCCACCGCAGGCGGCGTTCTGAGCAACGCTGCCGGGCTTGGTGACATCGACTCGGTACGCGCGGCGCTCAAGGCCAAAGACCTTAAAGGCCCCGGGCACTGGGGGGTAGGCGGGAGCAGCAGCGACGGCGGCGTGGCCTTCGGCGTGCTCACAGAAGATTTATCCTTCCTCCAGCGGGATCAGGGAATGAGCGTCGGCGGCTCCTCTACGAACATTGCGGCTATATCCGATACGATTTACAGCCGGGCCAAAAACTCGGTCTCGCTCTCCGAGGCGGACAGCGTCGATTACGCAGACAAGCGCGTGTTCATCCGCGGAGGCTCCGAAGGCGCTACCTTGAGCCTCAAACAGCAACAGTGGCTTGGCTACACGCCCTCTGACGGCACGATAAAAATCGGAACGGTTACCGGGAACTATCCGACGGAGGCCGATATCGTTACTGACGACGCACTGTCGGGCTTGATTACTGATAAATATAGCGCAAAGCTGCAGTTTAAAGGCGTGAGCGCCATCGAGCTTGAGAATAATTCCGTCGTCATAGGGGTACGGGGAGGCTCTCTTATGGAAATGAACAAGAGTGAAAGTTACCTTTGGGCTGACAGTGTCCATATCGCCACCAAGCAAAATTCAAGACATGAAGTAATCGTCAATGATAGTGGAGTAACGATCAGCGGCCTTAAAGTGGTAGGTTCTAAACTGTCAAGCGGGGAGCCGTTGAATATTGACGGTCAGCTTATAAAAATCGGCTAGCGCCGCGTCCGCACAACGCCAGACAATCCCGCCGTTCCGCGCGTCCCGCGCTCCAAACGGAACGGCGGGATTTTTGCGCCGTCGGTCCGCCACCTTTGCGCCGCGGCGACGCGAAGGCTTGACCTATCCGCGCCGCCGCGGTAACTTAATCTATATTTTTGTAAGGACGTGTTTGAATGGGCGGCATTATAGATAATCTGAACCCGAGACAGCGCGAGGCGGTGGAGTACTGCGAAGGGCCGCAGGTCGTGCTCGCGGGCGCGGGCAGCGGCAAGACGAAGGTGCTGACGACGAAGATAGCCTACCTCGTGCGCGAGATGGGCGTGCGCCCGTGGCGCATACTTGCGCTGACCTTTACGAACAAGGCGGCGCGCGAGATGAAGAGCCGCGCCGAGGCGATATTCGACGGCGAGCTCGGCGGACTGGAGATCTCCACCTTCCACGCATACGGCCTGCGCTTCCTGCACCGCTATCATGAAGCGCTCGAAAAGCTCGGCTATCCCTATCCGTTCGTAATCTTCGACAGAAGCGACTCGCGCTCCGTCGTGAAGCGCGCGATGAACGAGCTTAACATCGACGAGAAAAAGCTGAGCGTCGCCGATGCGCTCGACATGATTTCGAACGCGAAGACCAAGGCGAACCCCGTTTCGCGCGAGCCGAAGATTCCCGACCGCTGGCGCACGCTGTACGATACATATCAGAACGCGCTCAAGGCGCAGGGGGTGCTCGACTTCGACGACCTCATGGTGCTGCCGCTCCACATACTTGCGACCGACAAAGATGTGCTTGAACGCGAGCGCGGACGGCTCGACTGGGTTCTCGTAGACGAATATCAGGATGTGAACATGCCGCAGTATCTTCTGCTGCGCTGCCTGGTGGACAGCGGGCGCAAAATAATGGTCGTCGGCGACCCGGATCAGTCGATATACGGCTGGCGCGGCGCGGAGATGGCGATGATTCTCAATTTCGAGCGCGATTTCAAGGGCTCGAAGGTGACCGTGCTTGACCAGAACTACCGCTCGACCGGAAACATCCTCGACGGCGCGAACGGCGTCATACGCAACAACGACGGCCGCCATCCGAAGGATTTGTGGACAGCCTCCGAGCGCGGGCGGAAAATACAGGTGAGGCGCTTCCTCAAGGACTCCGACGAGGCAGAGTGGATAGCGAAGAACATCGAGGCTCTTCACGACGAGGGCTACAATTACGGAGAAATTGCAATACTCTATCGTATGAACGTGCTGAGCCGCGGCATGGAGCAGGCGCTTCTCGAACGTTCTATTCCCTACAACATCATCCGCGGCGTCGCATTTTACGAGCGCGCCGAGGTCAAGGACGCGCTCTCGATGCTGCGTCTCGCCGTCAACCCGCTCGACATGGTCTCGCTCGCGCGCGCCGCGAACATACCAGCGCGCGGCATAGGCAAAACGACGGTCGAGCGCCTCGGCGAAGCGCTGTCGAAGATAGTCCACGAAAACGCCGAAGAATTATGGCGCGAGGTGGAAAAGAGCGGCGCGGGGCTGAAAGGCAAGCAGGCCGCGGGCGCGAAGGCGCTGGCTTTCGATATGCTCTCGATACTCGCAAACAAGGACGACGTCGGCGAAGCGCTGCGCGCGATACTCTATACGAACGGCTATGAAAATTACCTGCGCGGCGAATATCACGACGACTGGGAGGAGCGCGTCGAAAACGTCATGGAAATCCTCTCCGTCGTCACTCCGGGCAGCGGGATAGTCGAGGCTCTGACGGAGATTCCGCTGATGACCGACCAGGATTCCGCCGAGGTGATTCCCGACGCCGTGAATATGCTTACGCTGCACGCGGCTAAGGGGCTTGAATTCCCCGTCGTCTACCTTATAGGGCTTGAAGAGGGGATTTTCCCGAGCGCGCGCGCCGTCGGCGGCGAAGGCGATTTGTCCGAGGAGCGCCGTCTCTGCTACGTCGGCATGACGCGCGCGCGGGAGCGGCTCTGCATGAGCTGCGCCGCGAGCCGCCTGCTCTTCGGCGGAATACAGAGGAACCCGCGGTCGCGCTTCATCAACGAGATTCCCGCGGAAGTGAGAGACTTCAGCGACGAGGCTGGGGAGGGATACCATGTCGATCATAGGGCTGACAGGCGACGTTGGCGCTGGTAAGAGCACGCTCTGCTCCGTCTGGCGCGAAATGGGCGCGCGTGTCATAGACGCGGACACCGTCGCGCGCTCGATGTGGGACAGGGCGGACGTTCGCGCCGAGGCTGAAAAGCGATGGGGCGCGGGCTTCTTCGACGAGCCGGACAAAAAAACGCTCTGGGCGAAAATCGCGGCGAAGATCTTCAACGACGCGGAGGAGTATAAATTCGCCTCCGCTCTGATACACCGCCGCACCGGCGAGGAACTGAAAAAACTGGCGCGCGAGGCCGAAGGCTGGGTGATAGTGGAAATCCCGCTGCTCTACGAGGGCGGCCACGACGAGTGGCTCGACTATGTCGTCTACGCCGCCGCGCCCTTCGAGAAGCGCGTCGCGCGCAACGCGAAGCGGAACTGGAACGCCGAAGAGGTCTCGCGCCGCGAGGCGAAGCTGCTGCCAAGCGAGGAGAAAATCGCAAAGGCCGATTTCGTGCTGACGAACGACGGCACGGAGGAAGAATGGAAGCAGAAGGCGCGCGAGCTGGGAGAAAGGATGAAACTGCTGTGAGCGTTGAAAATAATAAGAATGCGCGGAAATTCCCGAAAGCGCTCGAAATCGCGGTCGAGAGCGTCAACTTCCTGCTGGTGCAGTATCTTCTCGCCTGTTTCATGCTCTCGATGCGCGCGAGCCTAGTTTACATAATCGTCTTCGCTGCAAACGTTTTCGTATTCATCAAGTACGGCGAGACGCTCGCGCGGCTGACGGAGAGCCGCATGGAGCGCGCCGCGATTTTCGCGCTCTACTTTGCCGCGCTGGCCGCCGCCGTATGGCTTTTCGGATATTTCCCAGTGTCGCCTGAATTGAAAAAATTGGCCTGACGTTATTTGCGGCTTGAAACAAAAAATGCGCGCCCTCGCGCAAATCTACGCGGGGCGCGCACTTTTTATATATTTCAGCTTTCGTGCGCGACGCAGGCGACGCCGCCGTCCGCGTCAAAATATATCACCATCAGCTCGTCTGTGATTTCGGGATTGAAATTCAGATCCATTATGAACCCCTGCGCGCCAGTCTTCGCGTATGCA
>DVKA01000226.1 GCA_018716365.1 Candidatus Caccocola faecipullorum | reverse complement strand
GTTGGAATACAGGAGCCATTTCGAACCATGACTGTGTAGTGTCAACTTGGAGGGCTTTGACTATGTCCAAGTTATGGGGCGCTGTTCATGAAGGGGAGCGGCAACTATCTGCCGCGTTTTTGCCGATGGACGCGGAATCTCGCAGCTTCAAATACCGCAGCGTATCGGGAATTAAAACTGCGAGGCCCCGCTTCTGGCGCATGGCTACGAAACGCTCCATCTTTTTTATAAAGTTGAGCTCTATTTTAGAAACTCACGCTGCCTTTGTCCCCCGATATACTCCACGCCTACGTCGAACAGCGCTTCGTCCACTTCGGCATTTTCGCCGGCTTTGTAGATTTGCATTGATTCAGCGGCGATGCTCAGGACGGGTTCGCCGTCTGTGTCGAAGAACTCGTATACGGCCGGTCCTTCGCCGTCTGCGGTCTGTCTGTATTCAGCAACGTCGCCGAATACGGCGTGGCTTTCGCGCACGCTTTCGACACCGTTATAGACGATTACGAGTTTTTGTGCGTCCCATGTCTGGAAGGAGACCTTCACCGTACCGCAGCCGATGAGGACGCTTTCTATATGACCGTCGCAGGCGGAAAAATTCTTCAGCTCTTCCATGATTTTTTCCAGCTCCGCGGCGTTCAGCACTCGGCCTCGTACAGGCGTATTTTTACTCCGTCGTCGCCTGTGGCGTCGGTTATGTGCCGCCGGTGGAGCTTTAGAAGAACGTTTTTTTCACTACGCGGTCGCCGAGCGCCTGGGCCATTCGTTCTGCAAGCGCTTTGTCGGCGTCGGCGGAGCAGGCGTAGACGAGCACGGCTTTTTCTATCATCTGGAGCGAGGCGGCTGTGAGGCGCACTTTGCGCTGCGCTTCCAGCGCGTTGAGCAGCCCTTCGGCGACGTCGCGCGTCGGGTTCTGCATACACTGGAGCGAGAAGGATTTGATGACGTTGTGCGGGCGCAGGGCCGCGGCTCCGAGCGCGGCGGCGCAGAAGCCGGCGAAGCCGAGCGCGAGGCCGGGCCATTTGACGTAGTTTCCGAAGGCTGCATAGCAGAGCACGCCGGCGGCGAATATCGCGGCGCCTATAAGTTCAAAGCGGCGCGACATGGCGCGGTAGCGTTTATAGCTTTCTGCTTCGTTTCTGTTCATGTCTTTATATCTCCTGTCCTGCGTTGCGCATTATTGCGGCGAGCGACGATTCTTTAGAACGGCGCAGGTGTTCCGTCATCGCGAGCGCTGCGCCGCGCCAGTCGCGCGCGAGGCAGGCGTCGGCGATGCGCGCGTGCTCCGCCATCGTGTCGCGGATGCGGCTTTCGATGAGCCGTCCGCTCAGCACGCGCAGCCGCACGCTCTGGACGTGTATCCTGTCGCAGAGTTCGATCAGGTAGTCGTTTTCAAGAGCTGCGATGAGCGTTTCGTGGAAGCGGTCGTCGACGTCGTAGATTTCACCGTCTTCGCCGCCGCCGGAGTATGAGTGAAAGATTTCAGAGAAGCGCGCGAGCTCCGCAAGGTCTATTTTGTCGTGGTGCGCCGTCAGCGCATAGGGCTCGACGAGAGCGCGGACTTCAAAAATTTTGTGTATGTCGCCGATTGAGATGGGCGAGACCATTATGCCGCGTTTGGGGTAGACGCGCACAAGCCCCTCCTGCGCGAGCCGCCCTATCGCTTCGCGCACCGGCGTGCGCGAGAAGCCGAGCTCTTCGCGGAGCAGGGATTCGCTTAACATATCGTTGGGAGCGTATTCGCAGCTCTCTATTTTTTTGCGGATGAACTGGTACGCCTGGTTCTGCATCGACGAGTCACGTTCTGCCGTCAATCGCGCCTCTCCCCTAATTTCAACTTGGACTATGATAGCCTTGTTTCGCGCCGTTTTCAAGCGGCGCGAGGCGGAGGCGTTTTTTCGCAAATTTTGCGTTTTTGTACGCCGGACGGCTTGACAATTCCGCGGCGGAGGTAATATTATTCAGAATACGCATCCGGCGTTTTGACGCCGGCGGCGAAAAAAGTAAATAGCGGGAAACGCGATGACGGAGTTACGGTCATCATAGATAGGTTTACAGAGAGCCGGCGCGCAGGTGAAAGCCGGAACCGAAGGATGATGATACGGCCTCGCTCCCGAGCGGAGTTCCCTAAGGCGGCGCGCCGCTTTTAAGGAGCTACGGGTGGCCGCGTCAGAGGCCCTAATGAGCGGCCGCGTTCGCGCGGCAATCAGGGTGGTACCGCGGAGTGAATTTTTCGCCCCTGAGGCATATATGTGCCTCGGGGGCTTTTTTATAGCCGTCCGGGGCGGGATTTCGGAAGATGGAGAAGGAGAGATTTCAGGATGGGACAGATCAGGTTTACGGATATTACGCTGCGTGAGGCGGCGCGCTGCGGAGAAGGGGCGCTTTCGTTCAAGGAGATAATCGAGGCCGCCAAGACGCTGGACAGGCTCAACCTCGACGTCGTCAGCCTCGCGCCGATTGTCAACGAGAAGATTGATTCGCTGCTCGTGCGCACGGTCGCGGCGGCGGTGAAGCGCAGCGCTCTTTCGATTCCCGTCGGCTTCGAGGAATCGGGCGTCGAGACGGCGTGGAACGCGGTCGCGGAGGCCGCACACCCGCGCCTTTACGTAGAGGCCCCGCTCTCGGCGGTGCAGATGGAGTTCGTCTGCAACAAGAAGCCCGAGGGAATAATCAAAATGATAGAGACGCTCGTGACGAAGAGCCGCGCGCTCTGCGCCGACGTGGAATTCGCCGCCGTCGACGCGACGCGCAGCGAGCCGGAGTTCCTCTACCGCGCGATCCGCACCGCGATAGCGGCGGGCGCGTCTACGGTCACGGTCTGCGATTCGGCCGGCATGATGATGCCCTACGAGTTCAACAGCTTCGTGAAAGAACTCTACGCGAACGTGCCGGAGCTTGAGACGGTTACGCTCGGCGTCAAATGCTCCGACGAGCTGTCGATGGCGGCGGCCTGCGCCGTTTCGGCGGTACGCGCCGGAGCCGCGGAGGTGGACGTCACGATAGGCGGCGGCTGCGCACCGGCCCTCGAAGCCGCGGCGCAGATCATCAGGCTGCGCGGCGACGATTACGGATATTCGTGCGGCCTGAAGTACACGGAGCTGCACCGCTCCGTTGCGCAGATGAACTGGATAACGCGCAAGGACCGCAGCCGCACGAGCGCCTTCGACACGGGCATGGCGATCTCCGACGGTTCGGACGTGCGCCTCGACGCGAACGACGACATCGACGCGCTCTCGAAGGCGGTCGTGCGCCTCGGCTACGACCTGACCGACGAGGACATGGCGAAGGTCTACGAGACTTTCGTGAGCGTCGCGCGCAAGAAGTCCGTCGGCACGAAGGAACTCGAAGCCATCATAGCGACGACGGCTCTCCAGGTTCCCCCGACCTACGAGCTTGAGAGCTACGTCATAAACAGCGGCAACATAATCAGCGCGACGGCGAACATACACTGCCGCAAGAACGGCGCGGACCTCTTCGGCCTCGCGGTCGGGGACGGCCCCATCGACGCGGCCTTCCTCGCCATCGAGCAGATAACGGGACACCACTACGAGCTCGACGACTTCCAGATACAGGCCGTCACCGAGGGACGCGAGGCTATGGGCTCGACTCTCGTCAAGCTACGCTCGAACGGCAAACTCTACGCCGGGAACGGAATTTCCACGGACATCATCGGATCGAGCATCATGGCCTATTTCAACGCGCTGAATAAGATTTCGTACGAGGAGAATCACAGATAATGAAGCTCTCATTTTCCACCTTCGGGTGGCACGACTACACATGGCAGGACTTCTGCGAAGTCGCAAAGGACGGCGGCTTCGCGGGCATAGAGGTGCACAACATACACGAGCCGAAGCTCTCGGAAAAGACGAGCATCTTCGACCCCGCGATGGCGAACGCCGCGCACCGCGAAATGACCGAGGCAGGCCTTTCGATACCCTGCATCGACACGTGGCACAACATCGCGGACGCTGCCGCCTTTGAGGAAAACTGCGCGGAAATAAAAGAATACGTCGAGACCGCGAAGGGGCTGCGCATTCCATACGTCCGCCTCGGCGCGA
>DVKA01000225.1 GCA_018716365.1 Candidatus Caccocola faecipullorum | reverse complement strand
ATCAAAAACCTTCTGGCCTCATGGAACGGGGCGCTCAAGGCAGTCAAAGAGATGTCAGAGAACTTATAAGGAGTTACGAGATGAAAATAGTCGTCTTGGATGGATATACGGAAAACCCGGGGGATTTGAGCTGGGAGGCCTTCGCCGAATTCGGGGAACTGACGGTCTACGACCGCACTTCATACGTGGAATCTCCTTTAATAGCTGAGCGTATAGGCGATGCGGAGATCGTAATAATCAACAAAACACCGATAAGCGCGGCGACGATTGACAAATGCCAGGGGATAAAGCTCATCGCAGTCCTCGCCACCGGGTACAACGTCGTGGATTACAATTACGCCAAGGCCAAAGGCATTCCTGTGGTAAACGTCCCGACTTACGGCACGCAGATAGTTGGACAGTACGCTCTGGGGCTGCTGCTGGAAATATGCTCGCACTACGGACATCACGACGAAACCGTGAAGGAAGGGAAATGGCAGAATTGTCCCGACTGGTGCTATTGGGACTACCCAATGATAGAACTCTGCGGCAAGACGGCGGGAATAATTGGATTAGGCAGGATAGGGCAGGCCACTGCCAGGCTGTTGAACGCGCTTGAAATGAAGGTGATCGCCTATGACACGCATGAGAGCGAGTCGGGGCGCAGGGTCGCCGAGTATGTCGCTTTAGACGAACTGTTCAGGCGTTCGGACGTCATCTTCCTTCACTGCCCCTTATTCCCGGAGACGGAAGGGATAATCAACAAAAACAACATAGCAAAGATGAAGGACGGCGTCATCATAATCAACAACAGCCGTGGGCAGCTGATAGCGGAACAGGACCTCGCCGATGCGCTGAACTGCGGCAAAGTGTACGCAGCCGGACTGGACGTCGTATCCACGGAACCTATCAGGCCGGACAATCCGCTGCTTACGGCGAAAAACTGCCTTATAACGCCTCATATCTCATGGGCCGCACAGGCGTCGAGACAAAGAATCATGGACGCAACGCTGGAAAACGTCAGGGCCTTTCTCAAAGGAGAGACGTTAAACCGCGTTAATTAGCGGGAGCAGGCGGCTGAAACGTAAAAGTTTTTACACAAAAAAGCCGGCGCGTCTTTCACGCGCCGGCTTGTGTTTTTATGGCGGGCCCGACCGGAATTGAACCGATGGCCTACTGCTTAGGAGGCAGTCGCTCTATCCAGCTGAGCTACGGGTCCGCTTGCATCTTTGTTAGTTTACCATGCGTCGGGCCGTTGTTGCAATAGCTTTGTGCTATTTCGGCTAGAGCTGCATTTTCACCGTCTTTTGCCTGCCGTCTTCGGAGAAGGCGACTTTTACCGAAGCTCCCGCTGCGGCGCGGCGCTCTATGAAGGCGCAGAGCTGTTCGACGCTGACCTGCGCGGTGCTGTTGCCGTCGATGCTGTACAGCGTCGCGCCTTTTTTCATACCGGTGTGGGCGGCGACCGACGACGGCGTTACGCTTTGCACTATCAGGCGGCCGTCCGGCGTGCGCGCTTTTTCGTCGAGCGTGAAGCCGAGGCGTCCGAATGCGCTCGCCATTTCAGGCGGCAGGTTCGGCGCTGGAGCCGGAGGCGCGGGCTGCTGCGGGCGCAGCGCGAGCGGCGGTTCCGTTCCCGGCGGCTCGCTGTAACGCGCGCTTGCGCTTTCAGATACGTTGTAGGCCGGAGCCGTGACGGTTACGGTCTCTTCGTTCGCGGCGCGGTCGAGCCAGTAGACTATCGTCAGGTTCTCTTGGAAGCCGGAGACTCTGAGCGAGCGCACTGGGTCGCTGGTGTCGAGCGAGGTCGTCTGTCCCTGCGCCTGCCAGTATTCGTTCAGCTCGTAGAGCGCGGACTGTGAGCCTATGCGCGATATTATTTCAACCAGATGCCTGCTTTGCTGTTCGGCGGTTTCGCGCGCGGCGCGGCGGACTTCTTCGGCGCGGCGTTCGTAGTCGCGCTGCGCGTTGTAGTCGCTGGAGCCGCTGTTGGAGAGCGCGCCGATTATTATCCCTATGCCGAGTCCGCCGAAGAACCAGTCGTCGTGCCAGTGGTGGTATCTATGGTAGTAGCGCGGCGGCGGGGGCGGAGGAGGTGGCAGGTGGTGGCCCGGCCTTATGGGCGGGCGCGGCCCTATTCCGGGATGGTGCGGCGGGCGCGGCGGCATCGGACGCGGCGGCGGTCCGCCCGGTCTCGTTCCCGGACGCGGGGGCATGGGCCTCGGCGGGCGGTTTATGCCGGGCGGCGGGCCTCCCGGACGCGGTCCGGGCCTGTGTATGCCGGGTCTAGGCGGCATTGGGCGCGGAGGACGCTGTACGCCTGGTCTCGGCATGGGGCGCGGCCTCGGCGGGCGCTGGACGCCCGGGCGCGGCGCGGGACGCGGAGGCGCTGGGCGCGGGCGCATCACGGGGCCTCTGCCGGGGCCGGGGCCTCCTCGTCTAGGCGGAGGGCCGGGGTTCGCCATAGCCGCGGTCGCGAGCATGAGCAGCGCGAGCATTGCGGATATTAGCTTTTTCATTTTTCTCTCTCCTTTCTCAATTTTATCGATTTTCTGCCGTTCTGTCGTTTTTTGCCGCGTTCGCGCGGCGCTCCGCCGTTTTACGCCCGTCCGGCCGGCGCTGCGGCGCGTTTCGTCAGCTCGTCGGGGGCGGAGTTTTTCGCCGCGGGGCTTTCCGAGTATGTGGATGCGAGTTTCTGGAAGTGCGCGAGGTTCGCTCCGGCGTCTCCGCGCGCTATGCCGACGAGCATGGTGACGCGCTGCCCGTGGAAGAGGGCCGCCTGGAATATGAGCGCCGGCTCTTTGTCTTTCGTTTTCGCCGTTATTACGACGGCGGGCGCGCCGTCTATCGTTTCGTCCGTCTGCGAGATTATGTCGAGCGACGCGCCGCGTTCGACTTTCCTTATTTCTGCGAGCGCGAGTTCGGCGCGTTTTTCGGACGCTATGTATTCGCGCGCCGCGGAGGATACTACAAAGAGCGCCTGATCCGGGGACTGCGTCGGTATTTTGCCGTCTTTGGTGTATATCAGCGCGTCCTGTCTGAAGCCCGCGAGGCGGAAGGGCGTCCCTTTCGGGTCTATGCCGCCGTAGAGGGGCCAGCCGGAGCCTTCTTCCCCGCCGTTTTCCCACCACGCGCTGCGTATCATGTCGAGGACGAACTGCGCCGAGCGCATATCCTTCGAGTTGTAGGAGCCGCTTATCATCCAGCATTTGTCGGCGCCGCGGTCTACGATGAGCACCCATTTGCCTATCGTGCCGCCACGGCCGGCGGCGAATATTTTCATGAGTTCTGCTCGGCTTCCGTTCCAGATGAAGGAGAAGCGCGATTTGACTTCCATGTCGCCTTTTTTGAGCGCGTCGTGGGAGATTTCGTCGAGCAGCCGCGAGTAGGGCATATGGAGAAGCGTGCCTTCGAGCGAAACTTTCTGTTTTCTGTCTACGACGCCGCCTTCGATTTTTTCGAAGTTGTAGCCCATTTTCGGGACGATGGCGACTGGTATGTCGAAGAAGTTCTTGTGCAGCACGGTTTTTTTGTTGTTTATCACCTCGGGCGCGCCGGCGCAGAGCGCGGGCTGCGCGGCGAGCGCCGACGCGGCTATGACGAGCGCGGCTAACGCGGGACGCAGCAGGCTGATCACTTTACGTCCCCCGATGTCGCGGGTTTGTCGCCGATGCCGAGTTCGGGCAGGACTTTCTCCACGATGCCGTCGAAGAGGTTTTTGACCGAGCCGAGGCTGATTTCCTGTCTGAGCTCCTTCGCATATTGCAAGGCCTCCGCCGTGCCCAGTTTTTCGAGCGCGGCGACTTCTGTGCGCGCCGCTTCGAAGTTCTTTTCTTCTATATATATTTTGGCGAGTCTGTAACGAGCCGCGGCGTGCGTCCCGTCCGCCTCGACGGCGCGCGAATAGCAGTCCTTCGCGGCGGTTTTGTCGCCGAGCCCTTCGCGCGCTTCGCCGAGCGCGGTCAGCACGGCGGCGTCGCCGCGCAGCGAGAATTTCTCCGCGCGTTCAAGGTGCCGGACCGCCTGCGCGTAGTCGCCGGCGGAGAGCGCCTCGGCGCCCTTTTCGAGGCCGCGTTTTTTCACGGCCCCCGCGCCGAGCCACGCGGCCGCGGCGAGAAGTATTATCGAAATCACGGCTACGAGCGCTGCGCCCGCGCCGCCTGTCCTTTTTTTCATCTTGAATTCCTCCCCAGAATCCGCGTTAAAGCCGTTCCGTCTCCGGCGTCCAGTTGTATCTCACGAGCCGCCATCTTCCGCACGAAGGTTCCACTACGTCTATGCCGCAGTAGTCGAGCGGGAAGAAGAACATATCGTTGAGGTCGAGGCCGAAGAGGCGCGCGACGATGCTCCATATAACGCCGCCGTGGGCGACGATCAGGATGTTGCCGCTCTCGTGCGACGATACGATTTTCTCAAAGGCCGGCACTGTGCGGCGCTGCATCTCTTCAAAGCTTTCGCCGCCGGGCGGGGCCGTGCGCGCGAACTCAACGCCGCGGCGTTCGTATATCTCGCGGAACTGCTCGCGCACCTCGTCGTACGAGCGCCCGTCCCAGTCGCCGAGGTCCACCTCGCGCAGCTCCGGCACGGACGTTCCAGTCATTCCGGGGACTGCGAGCGAGGCCGTCTCGACGGCGCGCTTCATGCCGCTTGTGTACAGCGCGTCGAAGGTTATCCTTCCGCGCAGGTGTTCGCCGAGCTTGGCAGCCGCGGCGCGTCCCTCCGCGGAGAGCGGGAAGTCCGTCCTTCCATAATAAACGCGGCCCCCGAACGGGAGCTCCGGCTTCGCGTGGCGCATGAGATATATCCGTTTGCTTTCGGCCATTTTATCGGCTCCTTCTGTATATCCGTCTTCTTATGACGCGCTTATTGTA
>DVKA01000224.1 GCA_018716365.1 Candidatus Caccocola faecipullorum | reverse complement strand
CCGCATTCCTTTGCCTTCTTTACTAATTCTTCCGCCGTTACCGCCATGTCATGCGCTCCTTCGTTTGTTGACCTGTTTTCTTCTGAGCCCTATAATGCGCCATAAAGATAATTTAATCAAATTGAATCTATTGAATTTATAATTCGATATTTTTGAATGGAGCGCAGGCAAATGGAGCTGAAATATCTCAATACGGTGAAGATGATTTTGGAGACGGGCAGCTTTCAGGAGGCTGCGCGCAGGCTGCACTACACGCAGTCGACTGTAACCTTTCAGGTACAGCAGCTTGAGAAGGAACTGAACGTCAAGCTGTTTGAAAAGCTCGGGCGGCGCATGGCTCTGACGCAGGCGGGGCGGGAGGTTCTGCCTTATATGGACGGCGTGCTGGACGCCGCCGCGGCGCTCTTGGATTACGGAAAGCGGGAGACGGAGCAGAAGGGGACGCTTACGGTCGGGTTTCTCGAATCTCTGCTGATTTATAAGACGCCTCGGATACTGCGGGAGTTTCGCAAAAAAGCGCCGGACGTTCAGCTCTCTCTTAGAATCGCCAACTGTTACGAAATCGTCGCCGCGATAGCGAGCGGAGCTGTTGACATAGGGCTGCACTACAACGTTACTAAGCAGAGTCCGGCGGTGGTGACGGAGCCGCTCGCGCTGCAGCCGCAGGCGCTCGTTGCATCGCCGGAGCTTTCGGAAAAGGAGCGAGATTTTATATCGCCGGGACAGACGAAGGAAACCGCGCTGATTTACAGAGAAGAGATGAGCGTTTTCAGCCGCGTCTTCAACGAGTATCTTCTGCGCAGGAATATCAAGGTGAAGCAGACTATGCAGGTGCAGAGTATCGAAGCGATTAAGCTGTGCGTCGCCGGCAATCTCGGCGTGGCGTTCCTGCCGCGCTGCGCGGTGGAGAACGAACTGCGCGACGGGCGGCTTATCGAGCTTGATACTGAGATTGAGGGCGGTACTGTTCGCGCGATGCTCTCATATCATAAGAATAAATGGATGAGTCCGGCGATGAGATTATTCATCAAGCTTGCGAAAGAGAACTTTCTCACCGGGCAACGGTGAAAAAAACGCCGTCCCGCGATGCTGCGGTGACGGCGCCGCGTTATTTCTTCCAGCTCAGCGTGTCTATGCGCTCAATCTGTAAATTGAGCAGCGTGTCGGCCTGCGGCGCTTTGCCGTCGGCGAGGCGGTTGAACTCCGTCAGCATACGGACGTAGGCGAGGCGTTTCGGCGGCGAGCTTTCGCCGTGCATCCCCGCGCGCAGTAGGACGGCGAGCTGTTTGTAGACCGACGGCACAGGGACGAAGGTCAGCCCTTCCGGCGTCAGCATCATCGTGTAGACGAACGAATAGCTGTCCGTTCCGCCGAACTGCTTTTCGAGCGTCCTGTACAGAGGCGCGGCGGGCGAGATGTAGAGGCTCGTCCCTTTCGGTACTTCTATCTTCGCGGGAAGCGCGTGCCAGCGCGTGTACTGGAACGGCGTCGCAGCTATGTAGACGCGGGGAGCCCACGTCGTCATCCCTATCCAGAGGTGTATGCCCTCGCCCTTGACGTTCATGAATGATATGCGCCACAGCAGGTCGTCGCGGTTGTCGCGGTCTACGCGCGATACCACTGGGTCGCCCGATATGAACGAGAGCCCTTCGACCTGTTCGATACGCCGCGCGCCTGCGGGCGTCCGCAGCCATGCCGCCCTTACCTCGCCGTCGTCCTCTTCGAGCACGAGCGTTATCGGAAAGGAGGGTAGTTCGAGCGTTCTGAGATTTATCTCGCGCCCTTCGCTGTCGGGCGACGGCGCGAGGTACAGCACGAGCGCCATCACGGCTGCGACCGCCGGGAGGAAGAGGAATTTTATATTTATTCCGCCGCCTCCGCCGTGCGAAGGCTTTTTCTTTATATTTCCGAGATCCATACCATTTCTTCCAGTTCGGATGGAGGAAGCTCGGCGAGCATCTCTGCGACAGTCCTGTGCGTCACGGGGTGCTCCTCGTCGGGAGCTATTTCAGAGAGCGGCTTCAGCACAAAAGCCCTCTCCTGCATATAGGGGTGGGGGATTATGAGCTTCGAATCGTTCATTACGAGCGAGCCGAAGAATATTATGTCGATGTCTATTTCGCGCGGCCCCCAGCGCCAGCTTTCGCTGCGCCCGAGCTCGGCTTCCGCGTTCTTGAGAAGCCGCAGCAGCCCGAAGGGGTCGAGCGTCGTGCGCGCCGCGGCGCACATATTGAGGAACGCCGGCTGGTTCGTCTCGCCCCACGGCGCTGTCTCCCAGACGCGGCTCTTCGCCTCGATGTGCACGCCGTGCGTTTCGAGGTATTTAAGCGCTGATTTCAGATGTTCGAGCCTGTTTCCGAGGTTGGAGCCAAGCGCGAGGAAAATTCTCTTGTCAGACATATTTCGCTCCTTGTATAGCTTCCGTCATCATAAGCGCGTCTTTATTGGCGCGCACGTCGTGAACCCTTATTATGTCCGCGCCCTGCCGGCAGCATAACGCCGTGACGGCGAGCGTACCGTAAAGCCGTTCCTCCGGCTTTTCACGCCCCGTCGCCTTTCCGACGCAGCCCTTGCGCGACGCGCCGATAAGCAGCGGGTAGCCGAGAGCCTTGAAGCTCTCGCAGTGGCGCAGAAGGAAGAGGTTCTGCCCGTAGTCCTTTGCGAAGCCGATCCCGGGGTCTATTATAATACTTCCGCGCGCTGCGCCGAGCGTTACGGCCTTGTCCGCCGCCTCTTCGAGAAACGCGCAGACTTCTGACAGCAGGTTGTCGTACCCGCACATCGTCTGCATATCTGACGGAGTGCCGCGCATATGCATGAGCACTAGCATCGCTTTGTACCTCGCCGCCGCTTCGGCGATTCCGTTGTCGAACTGGAGGCCGGAGACGTCGTTGATTATGTCCGCGCCGTTTCCGAGCGCGGCCTCAGCGACCGAAGCGCGCGTCGTGTCTATCGAAAGCGGCATGTGCGGCAGCTCCCGCCGTATCGCAGCGACGGCCGCGCTCATGCGCGCGCGCTCCTGCTCCTCCGGGACGCGCGGCGCGCCGGGGCGCGTCGACTCCGCGCCGAGGTCCAGTATGTCCGCGCCCTCCTCAGCCATCTTCACGGCTTTTGCTGCGGCCTTCTCCGCATCGCCGCCGCAGCGGCTTTCCCCGAAGAACGAATCGTCCGTCAGGTTGATTATACCCATCAGCAGAGTCCGCTCTCCAAAGGCAAGCTCCGCGCCGCATGGCAGTTTCACGGCGCGTTTCGCGCGCGGGGCGGTCAGCCTGCGAATATCAGCGGCTAGGCCGGATAGCTTCCACCACGGCATCATCTCAAGCTTGTCCGCGAGATGGCCGAGCTGCTTCGCCGTGCCGAAGATTATCACGTCGCTGCGCTCTACGCCGCAGTTGATGACGTTCGCGTGCACCGCCGCGTCGCCGCCGCGCGAGAGCGTCTCCTGCTTGATTATCGAGGCCGCCGGCGACGGAACGTCCGTCACGTAAATCTGGAGAGTTTCGCGCCGCGCCTCGAAGAAACTCAGCGAGGCCTCGCTTGCTCCCAGGCGGCGCGCCGCTTCGGCGAGTTCGCGCCCGCTTCCGAACTTTATCAGATGCGCCTTCATTTTTAATCGAATTCCTGAATTATGCGGAGCCCTTTGAGATGCTCAGTGAAGTTGAGCCCCATGAGGCAGAATCCGTGCAGGCTGTCGAAGGTCAGAACGCTGTACGAAGCAGTGTCTACGTGGAGCCGCCAGTAGCTCGGGCGCTGCACGCCGAGCGCACCCGCCATCAGCGGCTTCAGCACGCCGCGGTGCGCGATGAGCGCGATGTTCGCGCCGCGGTGCTCGGCTATGATTTTATTGAGCTCCGCGAGCGCGCGGTCGCGCACCTGGTCGAGCGTCTCGCCGCCCTCGATGACGAGCTCCTCGGGCTGGTTCAGCCACGTCTGCCATTTCTCCGGCTCTTCGACCGCGAGCTCCGCCTTGATGCGGTTCTCCCACGGGCCGAGATGTATGTTGCAGAAGCCCTCGCGCGCCTCGTAGGGAAGGCCGAGCGCCTCGCCGAGTATAGCGGCGGTCGACGTCGCGCGCGACAGCGGGCTTGTATAAATGTAGTCTATCTTCTTGTCTTTCATAGCTTCGGCGAGCGCGTGCGCCTGAAGCACGCCGTTCTCGTTGAGGGGGAAGTCCACGCAGCCGCGTATGCGGTTCTCCTTGTTGCCCGCGCACTCTCCGTGGCGGATCAAATATACGGTCGTCTTGTCGTTTGCCATTTCCGTCTAAAACTCCAGTCGCCGGCTTAAACTTATCGCCGCGCCGCGGCGTGGCCGGACATTTAGTAATTATACAATAACTCCTATACTTTTATTCCGCGGCCGCAGGCGCGCGGAAAGTCAAAAAAATTTTTTTGACCTGTCTTGACAAATGCCTATATGACGCCTATCATGTATCGCGTTGAGAACGCTTAGCACTCGTGATGAATGAGTGCTAATAAGCTGAGAGGACGAAAGGCGGTGAAGCCGGGATGATCACGGAAAGACAGCTCGAGGTGGTGCTCTCCGTCGTCTACGAATACATAAAGAACGGCGAGACGGTCGGCTCGCGCACGGTCTCGCGCCGCTA
>DVKA01000223.1 GCA_018716365.1 Candidatus Caccocola faecipullorum | reverse complement strand
GGCGGGCATTCCGCCGCGCGACGTTCGCGCGCGCGTGCTCTATCAGGACGCGCCCGAGGCCTCGTCGCCGAGGTACGCGGGCTACGTCTTCCCGATGATGCAGATGCTCGTGCAGGACGGCGGCGGCTCGTGGCTTGAGCTCGTTCAGCCGCTCTCGGTGACGGACAGGCGGCTGATATGGCGTCAGAGGATTTTCATAATGCTTGAGTCGCTGATATGCTCCGCCGCCGTCATCATGCTCATCGTGCGCGCGATGCTGCCGCTGAACAGGCTCGGCAAAGAGATAGAGCGCTTCGGCGCGACGCCGGAGACGGCCCAGCCGCTCGAAGAGCGCGGAAATTACGAAGTGCGCGAGGTGGCGCGCTCTTTCAACAAAATGCTCGCGCGAGTGCAGCGCAATCTGACGGAGCGCAACAACATGCTCGAAGCGATGGGCCACGACCTGCGCACGCCGCTCGCGCGCGTGCAGCTGCGCCTCGACAGCATAGAGCCGCCCGAGCTGCGCGAAAAATTCGCCGCGAACATAGAGGAGATACGCTCGATAGTCGAGCAGGGGCTCGAGCTCGCTCGCAGCCTGCGCACCTCGGAGAAGGCCGTGCCGATGGACGCGGCGGCCTTCGCCGCAAGCGTGGCCGACGACATGGCGGCGAACGGCGGGGCCGTGACGTTCGCGGAAGCCGCGGACTGCGGCGAGCCGCCTCTCGTCGCGGCGCGTCCGACATGTCTGCGCCGCGCCGTCGAAAACCTCGCGGGCAACGCGCTCAAGTACGCGGGCGGCGCGGAACTCTCCGTCGAGAAACGCGGAGAAAGCGTCATAATCCGCGTCGAGGACCGCGGCCCGGGAATCCCGCCCGAGCTTCTCGAAAAGGTCTTCGAGCCATACTTCCGCGTGGAAGGCTCGCGCAGCCGCGGCACTGGCGGCACAGGCCTCGGCCTCACGATAGCGCGCAACATGGTGCTGCTGAACGACGGAACGCTGACGCTCGAAAACCGTGATGACGGCGGCCTGCGCGCGGCGATAACACTGCCCGCGCTCAAGACGGCGAAAACCGGCGTGATTCATTCATAAAAGAGGCTTGCGTTAGACGACGCTCTAAGAGCTAGCATAAACCAAGATAAAAAATAAAACTGAGAAATTCAGGCGAAAGCGCGCGGCGCATCGTCCGCTGTTGGCGCTTTGCCTGACGGAGGGAGAAAAGATGAAAATGAGAAAATGTCTTGCTTTTATGGCGGCGGCCGCGATCTGCGCGGCGCTCGGATTTTCGGCGGAAGCGGCGCGCGCCGCGGAAGCTCCGCTCGCGGGAGACAAAAAGGCGCTCGTCGTCTACTTCTCAAAGACCGGCAACACGCAGGGCGTGGCGGAGACTGTGGCGAAACTCACGGGCGCGGAGCTGTTCCGCTTAGAAACCGTCGAACCGTATCCCGACGACTACCACACATCGACCGAAGTCGCGAAGCGTCAGCTTGAGCAAAACGCGCGCCCCGCGCTCAAAGCCGTGCCGCAGGACCTCGCGCGCTACGACGTCGTCTTCCTCGGACACCCCGTCTGGTGGCACACCATTCCGACGCCCGTCATGACCTTCCTCGACGGCGCGAAGCTCGACGGTAAAACGATAATCCCCTTCTGCACGCACGGCGGCGGAGGCGCGGACGAGAGCACTGGCGCGATAAGGAAGCTCGCGCCGAAATCAACGGTGCTGGAAGATAAAGAGTTCTACGGCGGCGCGTCGGAGGAAGAAATAGCGGAATGGATCGCGAGCCTGAAATAGCGGCGCGCGAGCAAAAATATAAAATTTCGGGAGGATTTAGACAATGAAGGTAATGCTCGTAAACGGTAGCGCTCACAAGAACGGGACGACGAACGCGGCGCTCGGCGTAATCGCGGAGCAGCTCGGCAAAGAGGGCGTCGAAAGCGAAATTTTCTGGGTAGGCGCGAAGCCCATATCGGGCTGCATAGGCTGCATGGCCTGCGCGAAGCTCGGCAGGTGCGTCATCGATGGAGACCGCGTCAACGAATTTGTCGAACTCGCCGAAAAGGCGGACGGCTTCATCTTCGGCACGCCGACGCACTACGCGGCTGACGCGGGGCACATCACGTCGTTCATGCACCGTGCTTTCTACTCCAACTTCAGAGGACGCGGCGGTTCTGCGCTGCGCCTCAAGCCCGCGGCTGCTGTCGCGGTCGCGCGCCGCGCGGGAGCGGTCCCGGCCTTCGACCAGCTCAACAGGATGTTCACGATATGCGAGATGCCCGTCGTCTCCTCGCGCTATTGGAACATCGCCTTCGGCCACAACGCCGAGGAACTCATGCAGGATGCGGAAGGATTGTGGACGCTGCGCACGCTCGCGCGGAACATGGCCTTTTTCCTAAAGTGCATCGACGCGGGAAAGAAGCTCGGCGTGACGCCGCCCGCGCCCGAAGAGCCTGTCTTCACGAATTTCATACGCTGACGCAAAACGCGCGGAAGAAAGGAAGAATCAAGCTATGAATAAATTTTTGAGAAACG
>DVKA01000222.1 GCA_018716365.1 Candidatus Caccocola faecipullorum | reverse complement strand
GGCGTCCGCTGATGTTCGCGCTCGGCGCTGCTATCGGAAGGTTGGAGAATTTTATGAGCGCGAGTGCGACCGCTGCGTCGGGCATACGCACAGCCGCGGTCGGCAGGCCGCCGCGCGTGCGCGACGGGATTACCTCCTTCGCGGGAAGGACTATCGAGAGCGGGCCTGGCCAGAATTTTTCCATGAGCATGCGCGCGCGCCAGTTGAGCTCGACGAGCCCTTCCGTCATCTCTATCGACGATACGTGCAGGATGAGCGGGTTGTCCGACGGGCGGCCCTTGGTCTCGTATATGCGGCGCACGGCCTCCGCGTCGAGCGCGTTCGCACCGAGACCGTAGACCGTTTCGGTCGGGAAGGCGACGAGGCCGCCGGACTTTATGATTTCCGCGCCGCGCCGCACGATTTCGAGCTGCTCCGGCGCAAGCGCCGATATCTTATTTTCCACGCGCGCGTCTACGTTCGGGGCCGCGGCTTCGATTCCCTTCCCTGACACTGTTTTTACCTCTCCGCCGTCAGTCATTGAGATACGCGCCTTCCATAAAGTTTTCCATAAAATTGCGCCGGAAGGCCGGGAAGCGGCCCTCGATTATCGCGCGGCGCGCCTCCTTGACGAGGTTGACGAGGAAGTAAAGGTTGTGCCAGCTACAGAGCCGCGCCGAGAGTATCTCGCCCGCCATGTAGAGGTGGCGCAGGTAAGCGCGCGTGAAGTTTCGGCAGACGTAGCAGCCGCACTGCGGGTCTACGGGCGTGAAGTCGCGCGCGAAGGCGAGGTTCTTTATGTTCATTTTGCCGAAGCGCGTCAAGAGCTGCCCGTTGCGCCCGTTGCGCGTCGGCAGGACGCAGTCGAACATGTCTATGCCGCGCGCTATGCCCTCGACCAAATTCGTCGGGAATCCGACGCCCATAAGATAGCGCGGCTTGTTCTGCGGCATGTGCGGCGCGAGCGCGTCGAGTATGCGGTACATCTCGGCGTGGCTCTCGCCGACCGAGAGGCCGCCGATGCCGTAGCCGGGGAAGTTTATCTCCTCAAGCCGCTGTATGCACTCGATGCGCTGCTCTTCGTAGAGCGCGCCCTGCACTATGCCGAAAAGCGCCTGGTCCTCTCTGCTGTGAAAGTCATGGCAGCGGCGCGCCCAGCGCATCGTGCGCTCCATCGCCTCGCGCGAATACTCGGGCGTAGTCGGCAGCGAAACGCATTCGTCGAAGGCCATCGCTATGTCGCTTCCGAGCTTCTGCTGTATCGTCATGGAATCCTCTGGACGCATGAAATGGCGGCTGCCGTCTATGTGCGAGCGGAACTCGACGCCGTCGTCGCCTATCTTGTTGAGCTTTGCGAGAGAGAATACCTGAAAGCCGCCGCTGTCGGTCAGTATCGGGCGCTTCCAGTTCATGAAGCGGTGCAGGCCGCCCGCCTCCTCGACCAAATCTTCGCCCGGGCGCATGTGCAGGTGGTAGGTGTTGCCCAGTATTATCTGCGCGCCGAGCCCTTCAAGCTCGTCGGGCGTCATGGCCTTGACGGTCGCCTGCGTGCCTACCGGCATGAATACCGGCGTTTCGATAACTCCGTGCGGCGTGACGAACTCTCCGGCCCGCGCGCCGGTCTCTGGACACTGGGCTATAAGTCTATACTCGAACATTGCGCTCCTCCAGTCCGAACACTCTTTCGACGTTTTCTTTAACCGCCGCCGCGAACTCCTCCATAGAGACGCCTTTCAGCATCGAGACGTATTCGTAGACCTCGCGGACGTGGAACGGCTCGTTGGTCTTTCCGCGGAAGCCCTGCGGCGCGAGGTATGGCGAGTCCGTTTCGCAGAGAATCCTGTCGAGCGGCACGGCCATAGCGACCTCGCGCAGCGTCGTGTTCTTCGGATAGGTCACCGGTCCCGCGAACGAAATATAGAACCCCAGCTCAAGCGCCGCCTCTGCGTCGCGCATGGCGCCTGAGAAGCAATGTATGACGCCGCCGATTTTATCCGCGCCGTGCTCGCGCAGTATCGCCGTCAGTTCGCCGTTGGCGTCGCCTTCGCTTCTATCTTTCGCGTCGCGCACGTGGATGACGACGGGCTTTTTGATCTCCTTCGCAAGTTCCAGCTGTTCGTGCAGGACACGGCGCTGCACGTCGCGCGGCGAGATGTCGTAAAAATAATCAAGTCCTATCTCCCCCACCGCGACGGCGCGCGGTTCAAGCGCAAGCTCTCGGATTTCGTCCAAGTACGACGGCGGCACGGCAGCAGCCTCGTGCGGGTGGACGCCCGCGAGAGCGTAAATCTCCGGCCCCGCAGTCTGCGAGCGCGCGAGTTCCGCCGCCTCGCGGCTCGTCGCGACATCCGCGGATGCGAAGATCATGCGCTTCACCTCCGCGCCGGCGGCATGCTCGAAGACGCCGTCCAAGCCGTCGGGGTAATATTCTTTATTCAGATGACAATGGCTGTCTATCAAAAACATCGCAAAAATTCCCTTTCGCCGCAAAATTTATATCAGCCGTAACATTATACATCATTAGCCTAAGGGCGCGCTGAGGCGATATTTTTACCCAAACGTTACGCTTTTCGCGCGCTTCGCGTTACATTGCCTTATTACAATGATTTTGAACAAACGCCGCCGCGCCGCGGCACGGGAGGATGCGCATGAAAAAGATATATGTGCTGGACACCAACGTAATGATACAGTCTCCGCTGGCCATGCTCTCATTTGAGGACAACGACGTCGTCCTTCCGATAGTCTGCCTCGAAGAGCTTGACAGGCTCAAAGGCGACGACGGCGAGCGCGGAGCGAACGCGCGCGAGTGCATCCGATTCCTCGAAAAGCTGCGCATATCCGGCAATCTTCTCGAAGGCGCGGCTCTGCCGGGCGGAGGCACGCTGCGCGTCGAGGCGAACTGCACCGGCGTCGAACTGCCGGAGAGCCTGCCTGATTCAAAGAACGACAACCGCATTTTGAAAATCTGCCGCGCGCTCGCGGACAGAGGCGGGCGCGTCGTACTCGTCAGCAAAGATATAATCGTCCGCCTAAAAGCGCAGATGATGGGGCTTGCGGCTGAGGACTTCACTACGGAACAGTCGCCGAAGCTCGCTGAACAGTACACAGGACGCGCCTCCGTCTACACGACCGACGAAAACATGCAGGGCTTCAAAAAGAAAGGCCTTTCGCCCGAAGCCGTCTACGTCGCAAGCGGCGGAGAGAGGCGGCCGTTCGTCCCAGTCGCAAACCAGTTCGTCATAATACGCTCCGAGATTTCCGAAAAGAAGACTCTGCTGGGGCGCTTCAACGGCGAGAAGATAGTCGCGCTCGACAGCCTGAAGAAAGAGCCCTTCGGCGTGAAGCCGAGAAACGTCGGGCAGCGCTTCATGCAGGAGGCTCTGATGCAGAGCGCCGAAACGGCGCCGCTCGTCATAATAAAGGGGCCGGCGGGCACGGCGAAGACATTTTACTCGCTCGCAGTCGGCCTTGAAAAAATAGTGAACGCGCAGGAGCGCGAATACCGCCGCATACTCGTGACGAGGCCAAACGTGCAGTTCGACTCGGACATAGGGTTTCTGCCCGGCAGCGAGCAGGAGAAAATCGCGCCCTTCCTGCGCCCCGTCATAGACAACCTCGAAGCTCTAGTAGACCGTGACGAGAACGAACGTTACAGGGACGAGTTCGAGCTTTCGGGCAAAATCGACGAACTTTTCGAGCGCGGATACATTTCGACCGAGGCGCTCAATTTCGTGCGCGGGCGTACCATTACAAAGACCTACATCATTATAGACGAGGCGCAGAACCTAACGCCGAAGCAGGCGAAGGGCGTCGTCACGCGCGCCGGCGCAGGAACGAAGATAATCATGCTCGGCGACCCGCAGCAGATAGACCATCCGTTCCTCGACGAGCGGACGAACGGCCTCTCCTACGCGAGCGAAAAGATGAAAGGCAGCTCGTTCTGCTTTCAGCTCACGATGGAGCCGGGCGAGTGCGAGCGTTCTCCTCTCGCCTCGGACGCCGCGCTGCGGATGTAATCACAGGCCGAGGCTTTCAAGCAGCACACGCACGCCGCGCGAGGGCGTTTTCGAGTAAATCAGGCCGTAAGGCACGCGGTAATCCCATTCCACAGGAATCGTAACAAGCGCAGGATGCACGCCGACCCAAGCGTCGAGCGTCAGCAGCAGGCAGCCTGCGCGTTCGCTTTTATTAAACACTCCCGCGTCGTAAAAATATGGCGCGTCCACAATTTCAATCTCTGGATATTTTTCTTCGAGCATATCGCGCAGGCCGTCGAGTATCTCCGCGTCGCCGCGGCGGCCCATCATCAGCCGTTCGCCGCGCAGATCCTCGGGCCGCAGCAGCTTCGCCCCCGCGAGCCTGTGATTTGCCGGAACCGCGCAGCAGAGCCGGTACTCCCCAAGCACGCTCACGCCGCAGAGGCTGTGCCACAGGCGCGAGCCGCACGGGCCTACGATGATGTCTATCCTGCGCCCGAGCGATGAAAGAGTCGCCAAAATCGATTCGCCGTCGTCGTCGAACGGGACGATTTGAATCTGCACGCCGCGCGCCGCGCCGCCGGAACGCCCGATGAGATCGACAAGGACGCCAGCGGGATTCAGCAGCGACGTGCCTATCCTGACCGCGCAGCATCCGCCGGCCGCCTCACGCGCGCGCGACGCGGCCTCCTCAAGCTCGGCCGCTATACGCTTCGCGTCGCGGTAGAACGACTCGCCCGCCGCCGTCAGAGCGACGCCGCGGCTCGTGCGCTCAAATAGCCGCGCGCCGACCTCCGCTTCGAGCGCGTTTATCTGATTCATCACAGAAGCCGAAGTCAGCAGCATACTCTCCGCCGCCTTTGAAAAGCTTCCGCGCTCCGCCGCAGTTATAAAAGCAGTCAGCAGCTTGTCCCGCACAGAAAAACCTCCGAGTATTTAATAAATCTAAACGCCGTTATAACATTTCCGCTAATTCCGCGTCAAGCGCCTACGCTGTAAAATTATACCGAGAGGCGTAAGACCCTCCGCATTCACAAAAAATAAGCGCGGCGTAAAGCCGCGGAAAACTAGGGGGAAGGACGTAAATGGCATACCTCGGAGAAGAAATAAAAAAACTGGGCTTCGGACTCATGCGCCTGCCCAAGAAGGGCGAAGAGATAGACGTCGAACAGGTAAAGACGATGGTCGATAAATTCATGGCGGCGGGCTTCACATACTTCGACACCGCGTGGGCCTACCCGGGCAGCGAAGAGGCGATACGCGCAGCGCTCGTCGAACGCTATCCGCGCGAAAGCTACCAGCTCGCGACGAAGAACGCCGCGTGGATAAACTGCAAAACACGCGAAGAGGCGATAAGCCAGTTCAACCTGTCGCTCGAACGCACTGGCGCAGGATATTTCGACTTCTACCTGCTCCACAACCTCGGCGAGCACCGCACGAAATTCTTCGACGACTTCGACATGTGGAGCTTCGTACAGGAAAAGAAGGCTGAGGGACTCATCAAGCACGTTGGATTCTCGTTCCACTCGACGCCCGAGGAGCTGGAAACAATCCTCGCCGCGCACCCCGAGATGGAATTCGTCCAGCTCCAGATAAACTACGCCGACTGGGAAAACCCCGCCGTGCAGTCGCGCAGATGCTATGAAGTAGCGCGCGCACACAACAAGCCTGTAATCATCATGGAGCCGGTCAAGGGCGGGATGCTGGCCACGCCGCCCGAGAAAGTGCGCGAAGTCTTTGAAAAGGACGCGCCGGAGGCTTCCGTCGCATCGTGGGCCGTGCGCTTCGCCGCAAGCCTCGACGGAGTGATAACGGTCCTCTCCGGCATGAGCAATGTCGAACAGATGGAAGACAACCTCTCGTACATGAGGGACTTCCGGCCCCTCGACGCGAAGGAACAGGCCGTAATCGAAGCCGCGCGCGCCGAACTCGGCAAATATCCGATAATCCCCTGCACGACCTGCAACTACTGCGCGAAGGTCTGCCCGCAGGGAATCGGCATATCCGGGACCTTCACCGCGATGAACTGCCTGATCCTCTACGGCAACAAAGAGGCCGCGAAAGTTCAGGAAAACTGGCTCACGGAAGGCCACGGCAAAAAACGCGCCGCCGACTGCGTCAAATGCGGCCGCTGCGAAGAGGCCTGCCCGCAGCACATAAAAATACGCGCCGAACTCGAACGCGCGGCGAAAGCCTTCGCGGCCCCCGACGCGGCGAAAGCGTAGGAAAAGCCGCGGCGTTCAGCAGCTGCCGCATAATCGCGCCTGGAGGCCGCGCGCCGCTCTCCCGGCATAAAACATAAACACAAAAGACAATTTTACATCTGCCGCCGTCCCGCGTACGCAACAGCAAACGCGGGACGGCGCGCCTGAAACGCGGAAAAATGCCGCACGCTGTTGTGATTTTGCCGAATGACGGCGCGATACGCAATTTTCCGAAACTGTAAAAGTCAAATAAAGAAAGGCGGATTTCACACAATGAAGATCTTCAAAGTCAAAAAACTTACGGACCGATTCCTCGCAATAGCCGCGGCGGCCTTCGTATTCGCCGGCTCCGCGCTCGCCGCAGACGAACCGATAGTCCTGCGCACGATGGGGAGTTTGTTCTTCGGCGGCACGGTCGAAACGATGGACGACGGCGAGACATTCCACGGCGACCACGGATACGCGCAGTTCTTCATCCCTATGGATGCACGCGACTACCCGCTCATCATGTGGCACGGCATAGGACAGTCCGGCCGCAGCTACGAATCTACGCCGGACGGGCGCGAAGGCTTCATGGCGATAATGCCGCGCCGCGGATGGGCGGCGTACATAATCGACCAGCCAAGACGCGGGCGCGCGGGCCGCACTCTCGCCGCAAACACAGGCAGCGACATACCGACGGCGCTTTACGAAAGCTCCGCGTGGGACGCATTCCGCAACGGAGTATGGGACGCGCCGCACGGCAAAGCGCCATACTTCTACCCCGGCGTCCAGTTCCCGCGCACGCCGGACGCCGTCGACCAGTTCTTCCGCCAGCAGACGCCCGACACAGGCGTCGAGCCTAGAGACAACGCATACCGCAGAATCATGGGCCGAACGATGAACGCGCTGCTCGCGCAGACCGGCCCAGCAATATTAGTAACGCACTCCAACAGCGGACAATACGGCTGGGCGACCGCCATCGAAGCGCCCGAAGGCGCGCTCAAGGCGATAATAGCCTTCGAGCCCGGACAGGCCTGCCTGCCGGACGGCTACGCGCTTCCAAACGTCGCGCACGGCGATGAAGCGTCGTGGAAAGCAGAACTTCCCTTCCGCGTGCCGGAAAGCGCCTTCACGAAACTGACAAAACTCCCGATACTCATCATATACGGCGACAACATAGCGGCGGAGCCGAGCGAAATATTCAACGTCAACGTCTGGCGCCTTTCGTACACATGGGCGAAAATCTTCGTCGAAGAGATCAACAAACGCGGCGGCGACGCGCGCCTGCTCCACCTGCCGGAAACAGGCATAAAAGGCAACACACACGCGCCGTTCGCAGACCTGAACAATCTCGAAATAGCGGATGTAGTAGAAAAATACCTGCACGAAAAGGGCCTCGACGGAAAAACAACCCCGCACAAAGGCCCCGCGCCCAAAGGGCTGAAGGAATACACGATACCGCTTGCGGCGGAATAAGACGTAAATATACATTGCAATCTGGGGTGGTACCAGTCGCCACCCTAGATTATTATTGTTTGTATTTCGTTGACTTCACGCAATCAGTCAGCTCAATTGCTAGGTTTTACAACCTTGCCAAATTATTGTACAATTTAGAATAAGATGGTTTAGGCTAGCAAAGCTAGGGTTAGCATCAAAAAAGGCCGCGTTAATTATTGGCATTGTTCACGTCATAGCTTGTCAGATTGACAACTTCCTGGAAATTTATAAGGAGGAATGCTTAATGACTAGAATAATCGTGAGATTTATATCAAACCTTACGTCAGCGCATATAATTAATACATTCACCGCGGCTTTGCTAGCCTAAGCCTATCTTGACTTTGTAGTATACATAAGTTCACCTATACTTTATGGCATAAGCGAACGCCGCCCTTACCGGGGCGGCGTTTGTTTCGTATTATCTTATTTCCGAGCTCTAGCTTATCCTGCTTCCCGCCGGTATCGAGTCGTCCATTACCGTCAGGAGGGTCAGGACTTCGTAGCGGCTTTCGGGGCTTTCGGCGGCGAGGAGCATTCCGTTGCTCTGGACGCCGCGGAATTTCGCGGGCTTGAGGTTGCAGAGGACTATTATTTTTTTGCCTTCGAGCTCTTCGGGCTTGTAGTTCTCGCGGATGCTTGAGACTATTACGCGCTTTTCGTTGCCGAGGTCGAGGTTTAAGATGTAGAGTTTGTCGGCCTTCGGCACGACTTCGACTTTTTCAACAAGGGCGACGCGGAGGTCGAGCTTCGCAAAGTCGTCGTACTCTATCTGCGGCTTCGGCTCCTGATATTTGAAGAAGGCCGTCGGGTCAAGCTTCGCGCGTTTTTCGAGGTCACGCTGTTCTTTCTCTTTCTTCCATTTTTCGATATCGATACGCGGGAAGAGGATTCCGCTGCGGTTGACCTTTATGCCGTCGCCGCCTTCGCCCCATTTCCACGCGGCGCGAGCACCTTCCGCAGGCTCGCCTTCGAGGCCGAGCTGGCTCCATATGCGGGCGGCTGTCTGCGGCATGAAGGGCGCGACGAGTATCGCCGCAAGGCGCAGCGCTTCCCAGAGCGTGCGCAGCACGGCGTCGAGGCGCTCGACGTCGCCTTCGCGTCCAAGCCTCCACGGCTCGGTCTCGTCGATGTATTTGTTGGCGCGGCTGACGAAGCCCCAGAGGATCTTGAGCGCGTCGTCGAAGGCGAAGCGGTCGAGCAGCGCGTCCATGTCCGCGGCGGTCTTTTCGCCGAGGGCTTCTATCTCTTTTTCAAGCTCCGTCTGTCCGCCGAATGCGGGGAGCATTCCCTCGCGGTATTTGTCGATCATCTGGAGCGAGCGCGAGAGCAGGTTACCGAGGTCGTTCGCAAGGTCGGAGTTGATGCGCTGGACGAGCGCGAGCTCGGAGAAGTCGCCGTCGTGTCCGAAGGGGACTTCGCGCAGCAGGAAGTAGCGGAAGGTGTCCACGCCGTAGAGTTTTTCCATTTCAAAGGGGTCGACGACGTTGCCGAGGGATTTCGACATTTTTTCGCCTTCGACAGTCCACCAGCCGTGCGCGAATACGCGGACGGGCGGCGTGAGTCCGAGCGCCATGAGCATCGCGGGCCATATCACGCAATGGAAGCGGATGATGTCCTTGCCTACGAGGTGGCGCGCCGCGGGCCAGTATTTTTCCCATTTCGCGCCGGCCTCGGGGAAGCCGAGAGCCGAGATGTAGTTGATGAGCGCGTCGAACCAGACGTAGATGACGTGCTTTTCGTCGCCGGGGAGCGGAATGCCCCACTTGAGCGTCGTGCGCGAGATGGACTGGTCGCGCAGGCCGCTCTTTATGAAGCTGACGACTTCGTTGTAGCGTTCCTTCGGCATTATCGCGTCGGGGTGCTCTTCGTAGAATTTGAGAAGCGGCTCGGTGTATTTCGAGAGGCGGAAGAAGTAGGTCTCCTCCGTCATCTTCGTGAGCGGCCTGTGGCAGTCGGGGCAGGTCTGCCCTTCGGCCATCTGGGCCTCTGGTACGTAGGTCTCGCAGGGGACGCAGTACCAGCCCTCGTATTCGCCTTTGTATATGTCGCCCGAGGCCATGAGGCGGCGGAATACTTCCTGCACTACCTTCTCATGGCGCGGCTGCGTGGTGCGGATGAAGTCGTCGTTCTGGATGTTGAGCGTTTTCCAGAGGCGTTCGAAGTTCTGCACGACTTCATCGCAGAGCTCTATCGGCGTGATGCCTTTCTTCTCGGCGACGGTCTGTATCTTCTGCCCGTGCTCGTCCGTTCCCGTAAGGAAATAGCTGTCGTCGCCGCCGGATTTATGCCAGCGGCTCAGGACGTCCGCCGCTATCGTCGTGTAGGCGTGGCCTATGTGGGGCACGTCGTTGACGTAGTATATCGGCGTCGTGATGTAAAATGGTTTTCCTGACATCGCTTATGCCTCCCTGATGCAATTTTCTATTATGAATTTTTTTACGCTGTTTTTCTGCACGCCGAAGCGCGCCGCTATCTCTTCGGCGGCGGCCTTCGTGGACGCGCCCGCCGCTATCAGCGCCGCGGCCTCTTCGCGCCAGTCGCTTTCGTCCGCCTCGTCCTGCGTTTCGCGCGCTCCCTCGACGACGCAGACGAACTCGCCGCGTATCTTTTCCTCCGGCATTGTATCACAAAAGGAGGCGAGCGTCCCTTCTATGCGCTCCTGGTGGAGCTTGCTTATCTCGCGTACGAGCGCGGCGCGGCGGTCGCCGAGGCCCTGCGCCATGAGCGCGAGGTCTTCGCGCAGATGGTGCGGCGCGGCGTAGAATACGAGCGTCTCGCGCAGATTTTTAAGTTCCGCGAGGCGCGCCAGCTTTTCGTCTTTTTTGCCTTTGAGAAATCCGACGAAGACGAAGGATTCCATGCCGATTCCCGCGATTAGCAGGGCGGGGAGCAGCGCGTTCGCGCCGGGCAGGACGTCGAAGGGCAGGCCGCGCGCTATCGCCTCGCGCACGATTACCGCGCCCGGGTCGGAGAGGCCCGGCATGCCCGCGTCGGAGACGAGCGCGACGCGCTGCCCCTCCTCGACGCGGCGCATGATCTCGTCCGCGCGCTCTCGCTCGTTGTGCTCGTGGCACGAGAGTAGCGGCTTTTTTATACCGAAGTGGTTCAGCAGCCGCAGCGTGTGGCGCGTGTCCTCGCAGGCTATCACGTCCGCATTGCGCAGCTCTTCGAGGCCGCGCAGCGTCATGTCCCCGAGGTTGCCGACAGGGGTCGGCACTATTATCAGCGGCATCGCGCTTCCTCCTTTTTCGTCCGTCTCATAAAATTTCGTATGCGGCTTTGAGCCGCGCCGTCTCTTCGCCGTCCTCGCCGCGGATGAAGAGCGGCGGCTCGACGGCGAGGCCGCGGCTGCCCGAGCGCATCGCCTCGACGAGCGTCACGGAGGCGCGCTCGCCGGGCTTCGGGTGGACGCAGAGCATTATCTTCGGCGGCGTCTTGTATTTGTCGAGCAGCGCGAAAAGTTCTCCCGTCCTGTCCGCGCGCATCACGAGGTCGAGCCTGCCCCGGTTTTTCAGAAGGTAGTGCGCGGCGCGGATTATATCTTCGAGCGTGCAGCAGGAGCCGTGGAGCGCCGCGGCGCGCCCGTCGCTCGGGCTGCGGCGGCTGCTCTGCGCTTCGTCGTAGGGCGGATTTACCACTATCCTGTCGAAGCTCTGTGCCGGAGAGATTTTTTTGTATTCGCGCACGTCGGCTGCGATAAATTCGGCTTTCAGGCCGTTGTTCTCCGCGTTGGCGCGCGCCAGCCCGACTAGGTCGGGGCGTATATCTACGCCGGTCACGTCGAAGCCGCGCGGCGAGAGCAGCGTTCCGCGCTTCGCCAGTATCAGCGAAATCGCGCCGTGAGCGCAGCCGATTTCCAGAATTCTTTCTCCCGCCTTGGGACGCGCGAAGTGCGCGAGAAGTATCGTATCGACGTTGACGCGCAGGCCGCTCTTTTCGTCAGGCTGGACGAGGCGCAGCGCGCCGTTCATAAGGCTGTGCGGCTCCATTACGACCAGTCCTCCAGCCGCACGCCGACGACCTGCGAGAGCCCTTTTTCCTGAAGCGTCACGCCGTAGAGCACGTCGGCGCGCTCCATCGTCGCGCGGCGGTGCGTCATGACGAGTATCTGCTTGTTGTTTCGCGCGTATTCCTTCGTGAGTTCGCTGAAGCGGCGCAGGTTCGCCTCGTCGAGCGCCGCGTCCACTTCGTCGAGGACGGCGAGCGGCGATCCGGCGACCTCCATCGTAGCAAAGAGCAGCGAAATTGAGATGAGCGTGCATTCGCCGCCGGAGTACTGGCTCAGTATCTGCGTGTGTTTGCCGGGGAAGCGCGCCTCTATATCGACGCCGCAGTTCCATATCGTCTCGCCCTCGGTCATCGTGAGGTGCGCCTCGCCGCCGCCCAACAGCTTGCTGAATATGTCGCAGAAGCGGCCGTCGACGCGCACGAGCGCCTCGGTGAACTGTCTGTGCGCCATCGCGTCCGCGTCTGTGATGAGCCGCTCTATCTCGCTCATGCTGGAACGCACGTCGTCGAGCTGTTCGCCGAGGAAGGCCAGCCTGTCTTTAAGGTTCTGGTCTTCCGACAAAACGCCCATGTCGACGTTTCCGAAGGATTTTATCTTTCTATCGCTCTCGCGGATGCGGCGGCGCAGCTCCTCCGCCGTAACGTCCTGCGGCAGATTTTCCGGCCCCTGGTACGGGTACTGCTCCTCCCATGTGGAAATCAGCTCGGCGAGCTCGCGTTCGGATTCGTTTTTCTTCGACTGCGCGAGAGTGAATTTCTCCGATTCGCCGCGCATTCTTTCGTCGGCTACGTTCCGGCGCGCGGCGACGAAGGTTTTTAGTTTTTCGAGCTTAGCGTAGAGCTCGCCGCGCTCTTCCATGCCGGCGAGCAGCTCCTTGCGGCGGTTGTGTATTTCGAGGCAGCTCCCGCCGACGCGCGCGAGGTTCGCCCGCTCGCGCACGCAGCTTTGGTCGAGCGACGATATTTCCTCTTCAAGGCGGCGCAGCTTGCCCTCGGCGGACTTGACCTCGCCGCGCACGCGCTCCATCAGCGCGAAGCCGGACGACAGAGCGCCCTCCGCGACGGAGAGCCGCGCGCGGCAGCTTTCGCGTTCTTCTATGAGCTTGTGGTCGTCCTCGACGTCGGAGGCGGCGTCGCGCTTTTCTTCAAGCTCGTCCTGCGCTTTGAGCAGCGCGGCCCAGTTCTGTCCCTCGGCCTTAATCGCGTCGAGGATGCGTCCGCGTTCGCCAGCGGCGCGGCGCTGTTCCTTCGCAAGAGCTTCTTTCTGGTCTTCTATTACGGCTATCTTGCCGTTGATTTCGCGTATTTTGCGCGTGTAAAGTTCTTTCTGTTCAGAGACGGACATTTCCCTCTCTTCGGCAGATTTGAATTTTTTCGACAGCTCTTCCGCGGCCGCGGCGGCCTTCGCGTATTCCTCTTCAAGCTTTGCGACCTGAGCCTTCATTTCGAGCACGCGCCCGCTCTTCTGGCTGCGTCCGCCGCTGACTGTGCCGCCGGGCTGGAATACGTCGCCCTCCGCCGTCACTATCGGGCCGCGGAAGCCTTCGCGCACAAGCGCCTTGCCCACGTCGTAGGATTCGACTATGAGCAGGTCGCCCATGACGTGCTCTATCGCGGGCCGCCAGTGTTCTTCGACCTTTATCAGATCCATCGCCCAGCCTATCACGCCGCGCGGCGGCAGGCGATAGGCCTTGTTCGGATAGCGCGGGCGCGCGCGTTCAAGCGGAAGGAACGAGGCGACGCCCGCGGCGTTCTGTTTGAGCCTGTTGATGCAGCGGCCGGCCTCTTCCATGTCTTCGACAAGCAGCAGGAACTGCCGACCGCCAAGGTAGGCTTCGAGCGCCGCGGCGAGCGAGGCCGGAGCCGTGAAGGCGTCGACGACCGCGCGCGGATCGGCGTCGAGCCGCTTCAGCTTCGCAGCGGAGAGCAGGTGCTTGACCGCCGCCGGGTACAGGCCGGCCTGAAGCGCGTCTGACGCGTCGTTGAGCTTCGAGCGCAACTGCCCCGCCTCGCGCTTCGCGCGCTGGAGCTCGGCGGCGAGCGTCTGGCAGAGCGCGTAGAGCTCGGAATGTTCCTTGACGAGAGCCGACTGTTCGCCGTTCAGCTTTTCGCGCTCGGCTTCGAGCAGCTTCGCCTGAAAATCCAGCTCCTTGCGCCCGTCTGGAGCCTGTTCTTTTTTATTGCGCAGTTCGAGAAGGTCGCGTCCGAGGAAGCCGAGCTTCGCGCGGCTTTTTTGCAGCTCCGCGTCGAGGCGTGCCTTTTCCTTGTTCCACTCCTCGCGTTCGCGGCGCGTCTTCTCCATGCGCTCGTTGTAGGCGTCCCATTTTTTGCCGACGGCCTCGACGGCGCGGCGTGCCTTTTCGACCTCTTCGCGCGCCTTTTTGTTGCCCTCTATTGATTTTTTCTGTTCTTCGAGAAGTTCGGAGTAATGTTCCTT
>DVKA01000221.1 GCA_018716365.1 Candidatus Caccocola faecipullorum | reverse complement strand
GGAAAGGCGGTTGTCGATGACGCCGAGGTCGCGGAAAATCAGCTCGTTGTCAACGATGTCCCAGTCGCGCACCGGGTCGATGCTCCCCTCGGGATGCTCGACGGCGGAGTTCGCGAAGCAGCGGATGACGTGTATCAGAGCGTCCGCGTCTGCGACGAACGAAAGGAAGGCGTTGCCGAGCCCCTCGCCCTTTCCGGCCCCGCGCGAAAGCCCCGCGAGGTCGACGAATTCAACCTGCGCCGGCGTCTCCTTGCGCGGCGCGTGAATCTCCACCAGCGCGTCGAAGCGCTTGTCCGGCACCGGCAC
Organism: Candidatus Caccocola faecipullorum; assembly: GCA_018716365.1. Classification (GTDB taxonomy): domain Bacteria; phylum Synergistota; class Synergistia; order Synergistales; family Synergistaceae; genus Caccocola; species Caccocola faecipullorum. The sequence goes on along the minus strand of DVKA01000221.1, from coordinate 2,228 downwards.
GACGGCCTTGTTCGGGTCCGTCTTGCCTCCCGCGTAGGGCTTGACCTCCGCCCCGGCCCTCGTGATTACGTTGAAGACTGTGCTCTTGCCGCTCAAAGGCAGTCCGATAATTCCGCAATGCAGCATCTATATCAGCTCCAAAATATTTTTTATTTCCGACATGAGTTTACTACAGAGCCGTCCGCGCGGCAAATGCGCGCCGCGGCGCTAATCCGCCGTTATTCCGCCGTAGCTCTGCCCGTTTATTACGATGAGCCCGTCTTTGATTTTTTCGGCTATTTCGTCGATGTCTTCGCGGACGTCGACGGGGATGTTCATCTTAGCCTCGCGCGTCCAGGTCGATATATCCATGCAGCCCTCGGCGAGGCCTATCGAGAAGCTGTCCTTCGGCAGGCTGCCGCTCATGTAGCTCTCGACGACCTTCGTGACGACGAGGCCGCTTCTTTTCACGACGCTCGCGAGGACCGCGTTCGGGAACTCGGCCTCTAGCTCGCTGTCCACGCCGATGCACCAGTAGCCGCCGCGTTCGGCGTAGCGTATCGCGCCCATCGAGGCGGGGCCCGCGGCGCAGAATATCACGTCCGCGCCCTTCGCGCTGAGCTTGGCCGCCGCGGCTTCGACGCGCGAGCCGTCCACGAAGCTGCCCGTGTACTCGCAGAGCACCTCGACTTCGGGCGAGGCGTACCAGGAGCCGGCCTTATAGCCGAGGTGGAAGCGCTGCGCCGGCGGCACCTTCTCGCCGAGGATTATGCCGACGACCAGCTCGTCGTTTATCCGCTCGATGCCGCTCTGCCGCGTCATCATCGCGGCGAGCGCCCCGGCCAGGAAGCCGCCCTCCTCCTCGCGGAATATTATGTTGGTGACTCCCTTTATATCGCGGCTGTCGAAGACTATGTACGAGCATTCGGGGAAGTCCTTCTTCATTTCCTTGAGCGCGGGGATGTAGAGCGCCGAGGTGATTATCACGAGGTCGGACTCGGACGATGCGCTGCGCAGCAGCGGCGCGAGTATGTTGTCGTCGCCGTATGAGTTGTAGACCTTCGTCTGTATCCTCCTGCCGTAACGCTCGCGCGCCTTCTCGAGGCCGCTGTAGCAGAGCCCGTTGAAGCTGTTCGGCAGAGCCTTCGGGTCCGCCCCCTCGAGCATGAGCGCGACGCGCTCCGCAGCGCCGCAGCTTCCGGCGCAGAACATAACGACAAACATCGAAACAAAAACGCAGAATATTCTCTTCATCTAACCGCCCTCTCCGTCGCGTGATTCCGGCGCGCGCCGCCGCGCCGTCCGCTCGTTCGCTTAATGCTACAATTATATAATATTTCCGCTCGCGGCCTCAAATGCGCACGGGAATGTATAACGCGCGGGTTTGACAGCGGCGCGCGCGCTCACTATCATTATCGGAAGTTCGTATCGGAGGCGCTTGTCATGATAAAACTTATAAAACGCTGCGCGGCCGCGGCTGCGCTCATAACTCTGCTCGCGAGAGGCGCGAGCGCGGACGTGACGGTGAAGGCCCCCTCGGAGGTCAAGACCGGGCGGCCGTTCCTCGTGCGCGTCGAGGCGCGCGGAGAGAAGCTATCGTCCGTAAAGGTTTCGTGGCTCGGCCGCGAAGCGCCGCTCGCAGCAGGCGCGGACGGCGTCTACTCGGCGCTGCTCGGCAGCGACGTGCAGGGGACGGAGCCCGGAGAGGCGGAGCTCGCCGTCGTCTTCCGCTCCGACGGAGGAGCCGAGGAGCGCGTCGCGCACAGGGTGAAGCTGCTGCCGCACAGCTACCCCACCGAAAAGCTGACCGTCGCGCCGTCGAAGGCCGCGCCGCCGCAGAAGGAGGCCGAGCGCATAAAGCGCGAGGCGGAACTCGGGCGCGCCGCGCTCATGAGCACGCGCGCCGGACACGCGCCGTCGCTGCCGCTGACGCGCCCGGTGCCGGGCATATTCACGTCGCACTACGGCAAGAGCCGCTGGTTCAACGGCAAATTCAGCGGACGCCACGGAGGCGCGGACATGCGCGCGAAGACGGGCACGCCCGTCAAGGCCGCGGCGGACGGCGTCGTGACGCTCGCGGCGGATTTCTACTTCGCGGGCCGCTGCGTCTACATAGACCACGGCGCGGGCTTCACAACCTTCTACTGCCATCTTTCCGAAATCCGCGTCAAGGCCGGCGACGAGGTGAAGGCCGGAGAGACTATAGCGCTCTCCGGCAGCAGCGGCCGCGTGACCGGCCCGCACCTCCA
>DVKA01000220.1 GCA_018716365.1 Candidatus Caccocola faecipullorum | reverse complement strand
ACCAAAGAAGAAAAAATAATTTATCTTTCAGAAAGGGGTCGGATTGGAAAAATGCAGCTTGGCAAAGATTTTAAAAAGGTGCTTAGACAGATAGAAGAGGAAAAGGGGCTTTCCGAAGAGACGATAGTGTCGAGCCTCGAAGCCGCTATGGTCTCCGCCTACAAGAAGTTCAAGGGCGGAAACCAGCATATAGAGGTCTATATCGATATAGAGAGCGGCGAGATTTCGCTCTACGAGGTCTACGAAATCGTGAATGACGTCGTCAATCCAGACGCGGAGATGACGCTCGAAGAGGCGCAGCGCCGCGGCTACAAAGATCTTGAAGTGGGAGACGTCATCCGTTCCGAGGTGCTGCCCGAGGATTTCGGGCGCATCGCTGCGCAGACGGCGCGTCAGGTCATCATCCAAAAACTCAAGGACGCGGAGCGTCAGGTCGTCTACGAGCAGTTCTCGGACAAGATTGGAAACATCGTAACCGGCTCTATATTCAAAGCCGAGGGCGATCAGATACTCGTCCGTCTCAACGATAAGACAGAGGCGATAATGCCGAAGGAAGAACGCATCGTCGGAGAGAAGTACAACCCCGGCGACCGTATGAAATTTTATCTTCTCGACGTGCGTCAGACTACGCGCGGACCGCGCATAATCGTTTCGCGCACGCATCCCGGACTCCTGCGCAGGCTGCTCGAACTTGAAGTTCCGGAAATCAGCGACGGCGTAGTCGAGATACGCAATATAGTTCGTGAAGCCGGAACGCGAGCTAAGATAGCGGTCGCAAGCCTCGACGTGAACGTCGAGCCGCTCGGCGCCTGCGTTGGAAAGCAGGGCGGACGTATCAAGTCCATCAGCAGCGAGCTGAACGGAGAAAGAATAGACATAATCGTCTACAACAGCGACCCGCTCAAATATATTGTAAACGCGCTCTCGCCTGCGAAGATAGTCCGCATAGAGCCGCTGCTCGATCAGGACCGCTCGGTCATAGCCTACGTCCATTCCGACCAGCTTTCGCTCGCGATAGGCAAGGCGGGACAGAACGTCCGCCTTGCAGCGCGCCTGACCGGATGGAAGATAGATATAAAGGTTAAGGACGAAGAGAAGCTGCCGACGATGAAGGACCTCTTCATGGACTTCTCCGAGATAATGTCGGAGGAGGGCAAGTAAGGGCCGATGGCTAAGGCCGCGAAGCAGCCCGTGAAGAAACAGCGCCCGAGGACTTGCGTCGGCTGCGGCGAAGAGTCGCCTAAGCGGACGCTTCTCCGCGTCGTGCGCTCGCCCGAGGGGGAAGTTCGCTACGACCCGACCGGCAAGGCGAACGGGCGCGGCGCGTACCTCTGCGCGGATCCTGCCTGCGTCGCAGCGGCGAAGAAGAAAAAATCGCTTTCACGCGCGCTCAAGACGGAGGTCCCGGAATCTGTCTACGAGGAGCTCGCCTCTCTCTGTGAGAAAATGGGGAACGAAGCGTGAGAGTCTGCCGCGGGCGCAGGGTTCTGGATATGCTCGGCATGGCGAGGCGCGCTGGCGGGCTTCTCGTCGGGCAGGATAAGGTCCTTCCGGCGCTGAAGGGCGCGGAGGCTTTCGCCGTTTTTGTGACGGACGACTGTTCCGCGAACGTCTCGCGCCGCGTAGAGGCGGCGGAGAAGCGCGGGACGGCGGAGATATTTTTACTTGAAGGCACAGGCCGCGGCGAGCTCGGCGCGAGCCTCGGGATTACCGCGGCGCAGATAGCCGCGCTCCCGGTTAAAAGCGGCTTTATAAAAAAAATTTACACACTGACTTGTGACAGGAGTGATGCGAATGAGTAAAATCAGAGTTTATGATCTGGCAAAAAAGCTCGGAAAGAGCAACACCGAAATGGTCGAGCTGCTTACGGGCCTCGGCATCAGCATTAAATCGCATATGAGCTCGATAGACGAAGGACTCGTCCCGATGGTGGAGGAGTCGCTGAACAGGGCGCAGGAAGAGGCCTCGCGCCACGAGATAGAGGCTTTATCAACCTATCCGACCGTCGCGGTGAAAGAGGGCGCTTCCGTCTCCGACGTGGCGTCGCTCGCCGGCGAAAAGGCCGGAAGCGCCGTCAAGGCGCTGATGATGGAAGGGCTTATGCTCCCCGCTACGACGCGCGCCGACGAGAAGATTCTTCAGATACTCGGCAAAACTTTCAAAAAGAATTTCGTCTTCGCCTCGGAGGCTCCCGCCCCCGTTCCGGCGGAGGAAGAGCCCGCGCCCGCCGAAACGGCACAGGAGGCGGAGGAGCAGCCGGCGGAAGAACCGGCGCCGCAGCCGCGCGTCGAAGCGCCGAAGCCGGTGTCACACAAAAAACTCAAAGCCAAGGATAAAAAGAAAAAGGGCAAACAGGGCGGCGACGGGGAACTTCAGCCGCGCCCGCCGATCATCACCGTCATGGGACACGTCGACCACGGCAAGACGACGCTCCTCGACAACATCAGAAAGACGCACGTCACCGAAAAAGAGGCCGGCGGCATCACCCAGCACATCGGAGCCTCGCGCGTCGAATACAACGGCAACACGCTCGTCTTCCTTGACACGCCGGGACACGAGGCCTTCACCTCGATGCGCGCGCGCGGCGCTCAGGTCACGGACATCGCCGTACTCGTTGTCGCTGCGGACGACGGCATCAAGCCGCAGACCGTCGAGGCTCTCAACCACGCGAAGGCCGCCGGCGTTCCGATAGTCGTCGCGGTCAACAAGATAGACAAGCCCGAAGCGAAGCCCGAGCGCGTGCGCCAGCAGCTCTCCGACTACGGCCTCATCCCCGAGGAATGGGGCGGAGACACGATAATGGTCGACGTAGCGGCTAAGAAGGGGCTCCACGTGGACGACCTTCTCGAAATGCTTCTGCTCGTCGCCGAAATGCAGGAGTTGAAGGCGAACCCGAAGGCAGCGCCCACCGGCACAGTCATCGAGGCGAACCTCGACAAGGGCAAGGGCCCCGTCGCCACCGTCATCGTGCAGGACGGTACGCTGCGCCGCGGCGACATCATACACACCGGCTCCGCGTGGGGCAAAATCCGCGCGATGATAGACGACAAGGGACGCAACGTGAACGAAGCCGGCCCGAGTATGCCGGTCGAGGTCCTCGGCCTTGAGAGCGTCCCGCAGCCCGGCGAAAAGTTCACGACGCTTTCGTCTGAGCGCGAGGCGCGCGAGCTTATGTCGCAGAGCGAATTCGAACGCCGCGAGACCGACCAGAGCAAGGCGAAGCGCCTGACGCTCGAAGAGCTCTACGAGAAGATGCAGACTGAAGAGGTCCCGCAGCTCCGCATAGTCCTCAAGACCGACGTACAGGGCTCGCTCGAAGCCTTCCATTCCTCGCTCATGAAGATGAGCACCGACGCAGTCTCGATAAACATAGTCCACGAAGGAGTCGGACGCATTTCGGAATCCGACGTGATGCTCGCCTCGGCCTCGAACGCGATCATCGTTGGCTTCAACGTCCGCCCCGACAGCAACGCCAAGAAGATAGCCGAAAACGAGGGCGTCCAGATACGCCTCTATCAGGTTATATACGATATGCTCGACGACGTGAAGGCGGCCATGGAAGGTATGCTTGCGCCCGAGCTGCGCGAACATACGCTCGGCCAGGCTGAGATACGCGAAATCTTCCGCGTCCCGAAGGTCGGCAACATCGCCGGCTGCCGCGTGACGGAAGGGCTCATCCGCAGAAGCGCGAAGGTGCGCCTGATACGCGACGGCGTCGTCTTCTGGAGCGGCGAGCTTTCGAGCCTCAAGCACTTCAAGGACGACGTGCGCGAGATAAAGGCCGGAAACGAATGCGGCCT
>DVKA01000219.1 GCA_018716365.1 Candidatus Caccocola faecipullorum | reverse complement strand
AGATAAATTTCTGCCTATTACCGCTGACGCTCACAACTCATTGGGCTTTGAACCGGAATTACGCAAAAAACGCTAAAACTGGCAATCTTAGCGAAGATTATTTTGTAATTTAGTTTGAAAATCTGGATTTTGGCATATAATATGTTGGTCGCCGGAACTGGCGGCAGAAGCGTTAATGCGTGGAAGAAATCATGAAACAGCGCGAATAGATGAAAGGAGCACCAGAAATGAGGACTTTGATCAGAGGCGGCCTCGTCCTCGACCCGGCGAACAGGGTGCAGAGCGTTCTTAACGTTCTGATGGAGGACGGAAAAATCGCCGCCGTCACGGAGGCAGAGCCGGAGGCCGACAAGGTCGTGGAGGCCGCGGGGCGCGTGGTAGCGCCCGGGTTCATCGACATACATATGCATGAAGACCCGCTGAACGAGGACGGCACTCTTTACCGCGACGAAGAAAAGGCGATATTCAACTGTATGCTGCGCATGGGGGTGACGACTGCGATAGGCGGGCAGTGCGGCCTCAACGTCCACGCGCCGTCAGAATATCTCGACGTCATAGACCGCGAAGGCGCGGCGGTGAACGTCGGAATGTTCGCGGGGCACGCCTTCCTGCGCGAACAGGCGGGACACGGCGATAAATACAGCCGCGCGACAGAGGACGAGATGCGCGCGATAGAAAAATCGGCGGCGCGCGAGCTCGACGGCGGCTGCCTCGGCGTATCCTTCGGCATACGCTACGTGCCGGGCATAGACGCGGAAGAACTCCGCCGCACAGCCGCGCCATGCCACAGGGACGGCAAGGTCATCGCGGCGCACATCCGCGACGACGCAGCGCAGGTGGTCTCCGCCGCGCGCGAACTGCTCGACGCGGGACGCGAACTCGGCGTATCCGCGCAGGTCTCGCACATAGGCTCTATGGGCGGCTTCGGACAGATGCGCGAGCTTCTGCGCCTCGTGGACGGCTGCCGCATAGGCGGCATGGACGCAAGCTGCGACTGCTACCCCTACACGGCTTTTTCAACGATGATAGGCTCGACCACATACGACGACGGCTGGCGCGAACGCTATAACTGCGGCTACGACGCGGTCGAAATATGCGAGGGCAAATACCGCGGGCAGAGATGCACGGAAGAGATATTCAACGAGGTGCGCCGCGGCAATCCAGAATGCCTCACCGTCTGCTACGTCATGGCGGAGAACGACATCGACATGGCTATGGCCCATCCGAACGTCATGCTCGCGAGCGACGGCATCATGAACCACGGGCAGGGACATCCGCGCGCTGCGGGGGCCTTCCCGCGCCTCTTCGCGGTGTACGTACGCACAGGAAGGCTGCCGCTCTACGAAGCCGTCCGCATGGCGACGATAATGCCGGCTGAGAAGCTCGGCCTCAAAAACAAGGGCCGCCTCACGCCCGGAGCGGACGCCGACGTGATTGTCTTCGACCCGGAAAAGATAGCCGACCGCGCGACATTCATGGAGCCGACCCTGCCGCCCGTGGGGATAGACGGCGTATGGATAGGCGGCAGGCTCGCCGCGAAGGACTGCCGCATCGTGAACGGCGGCCTGGGGCGCTCGGTGCGCAGATAAAACTACGGAAGAAATAAAAAATATTGGAGGAATCATAAAATGGAATTCGGATTCTGGTCTGTCGTGCCGCCGGTCGTGACGATAGCGCTCGCGCTGATTATCAAAAACGTCTTCGTCGCGCTCTTCGTCGGCATAACGCTCGCCTCGCTCATATTGAGCGGCTGGAACGTCTTTACGGGCGTCAACGGCGCTTTTTACAGCATCGTCCACACATTTGAAAGCAGCGGCAACACGATAGTCATCATGTCGATGTTCCTCATCGGAGCGTTGATTTACCTTATCGAACACTCAGGCGGCATAGACGGCTTCGTCGACATAGTGGTCAAGAAAAAGGGAATCATCAAATCTAAAAAATCCGCGGCCTTCTTCACGTGGCTGCTCGGCATCGTCGTCTTCACCTCCGGCTCGCTCAGCTGCATGGTCACGGGCTCCGTCTCGCGCCCGCTCAACGACACGATGAAGGTCTCGCACGAAAAGGCGGCCTTCCTCGTCCATACCACGTCGACGCCGTGGTGCGTCCTCTTCCCGCTCAGCGGCTGGCTCGCCGCGATGACGGGCTACCTCACATCCGGCGGCGTCTCCGAAGGCGAGGCCATAAGCACTCTGCTGCGCTCAATACCGCTCAACTTCTACTGCATAATAGCGATAATCTTCTCCATGCTTTCGACCTTCCTCCCGCTCGACTTTGGGCCGATGAAAAAGGCCGAACTCCGCGCAGATACGACAGGCGAGCTTGACGACCCACATTCAGCCGTCGTGGACGAAGAGCCCGCCGCTGCGGTAAAACGCGACGTGAAGCCGCGCATGAAAAATATGCTCGTCCCGATGCTGACGATGGTCGGCGTCATACTCGCCGTCCTCATCGTCACCGGAGACGGCAACCCGACCGCCGGCAACGGAATGCAGTCGCTGCTCTGGGGCTGCATGATCTCCGTCTTCGTGATAGCCGTCATGTGCCGCGTCGAAAAAATATACAACCTCGAACGCCTCGTCGTCGAAATGCTCAAGGGCATGGCGACGATGCTGCCGATAGCCTGCATCCTGCTCCTCGGCCTCACGATGGGAACGCTCGTCAAGCAGCTCGACACGGGAAACTATCTGTCGTCGATATTCATGAGCGCGCTCGTCCCCGAGCTTCTGCCTCTGCTGACCTTCATCATATCGATGATGCTGTCGTTTGCAACCGGCACGTCGATGGGCACGATGGCGATAATGTCCGTCATAGCCCTGCCGATGGCGATAAACATGGGAATGGACGTGCCGCTCGTCGCCGGCGCGCTCTTCGGCGGCTCGATATTCGGCGACCACGTATCCCCCATCTCCGACACGACGATAATGTCCTGCGCCACGACAGGCTGCAACATCATCGACCACGTCAAGACGCAGCTCCCCTACGCCGTAGGCTTCGCGCTCGTCTCGATGGCGCTCTACGCGGTGCTTGGGTTTGTGATCTGATCACGTACTGCAAAGCATAAAAAAACCGGCGGGTTCGGGGAGTTGCGCCCCGTCCCGCCGGTTTTTCGTTTTTGAACAAGTTACCGTTCTTTCCAGCTTTCGCCTGAAAAACCAAGCAGCCGCGAGATTTCTCCAGCCGCTTCAAGCAGGCACGGCAGATGGCGCGCGATGTGCGCGTCGGTCATACGCACGACGGGGCCGCTGACGCTGACTGCGGTAGTAATTTTGCCGGAGTAGTCGCGGATCGGGGCGGCGACGCAGCGGACGCCCGTTTCGCACTCTTCGTTGTCGAAGGCGAAGCCGCGGCGGCGCGCCTCTTCAAGCTCGCGCATCAGCGGTTCGAATTCCGTCACGGTTTGTTCCGTGTACCGAACGGGACGCGCCCTGTCGAGGTACTCTTTTATCTCCGCCTCCGGTAATTCCATGAGCATCAGCTTGCCCGCGCCGGTGCAGTAAAGCGGCGCGACGTGCCCTATGCGCTGCGTGCTCATCAGGATTTTGCCTGTCCCCACAGCCTGCGCTATGTAGACGAGGCTGTAATTCTCAAGCACAGAAAGGTTGCAGGTCTCCTGAAATGCCGCAGCGGCCTTCTCCATGTACGGGTAGGCGAGGTTTCTGACGTTCGAGTAGGATTTTACGTTTTCGGCAAGGGCGCATATCTTGAAGGTGACGTGATATTTGCCTGTTTTTTCGTTCTGCGCGGCGTAGCCTGTGCGGACCAGCGACATGAGAAACCGCAGCGCCGTGCTCTGGTTCATCCCGCACTGCGCCGCGATCTCATGCAGTCCTAAAGGAGCCGCCTGCGAGGCAAGCAGCTCCAGTATTTTAAGAAGTTTTATCGAAGATATGTTGGTCTGGTGCGGGGAGAGTCCCGTATCAGCCATTGATCCTGTCCAGCGCGGCGTTTACGTCGCACTTGTAACCCTGCGCCTTGAGCGCGTCTCCGAGAGCGGCGATAAGCAGAGTCATCTTCGCAGGATCGGAGTTTACGCCCATGAGGCCGACGCGGTGGATCTTGCCCTTAAGCTCGCCGAGGCCTCCGCCTATCTCTATCTTGTATTTGTCCATGAGATATTTGCGTACCTTCGCCTCGTCTACGCCTTCAGGCGTGTAGTAGGTCGTGAGGCTCGGGAGGCGGTATTTCTCTTCGACGACTAGTTTCATTCCCATCGTTTCAAGCGCCGCCCAGAAGCGTCTGGCGTTCGCCCAGTGGCGCTCCCAGCGGTTCTCTATACCCTCTTCGAGGATTATGCGCAGCGCTTCGTTGAGCGCGTAGGTCATGTTTATCGGCGCGGTGTGGTGGTAGAATCTGTCTTC
>DVKA01000218.1 GCA_018716365.1 Candidatus Caccocola faecipullorum | reverse complement strand
CACACGGAGGTGTTTGTATATGAGCAAAGAAAGGTATCTTATTTCGTCGGAATCGGTGACGGAAGGGCACCCTGACAAACTCGCAGACCAAATATCCGACGCCGTTCTCGACGCGATACTTGAGGCGGACCCGATGGGCCGCGTCGCGTGCGAGACGCTTGTAACGACCGGCCTCGTCATGGTCGCCGGAGAGATAAGCACGAGCTGCTACGTCGACATCCCGAAGATTGCGCGCAAGACGGTCAAGGAAATCGGCTATACGCGCGCGAAGTACGGCTTCGACGGCGACACCTGCGCGGTGCTTACGACGATAGACGAGCAGTCTTGCGACATAGCGCTCGGCGTGGACAAGGCGAAGGAAGCGAAGGAGCTTTCCGACGATGAAATCGACGCCATCGGAGCGGGCGACCAGGGGCTTATGGTCGGCTACGCCTGCAACGAAACCGAGGAGCTGATGCCGCTGCCCATTTCGCTCGCGCATAAGCTTTCGCGCCGTCTCGCGGAGGTCCGCAAGAACAAGACGCTTCCCTATCTGCGTCCCGACGGCAAGAGCCAGGTGACCGTAGAGTACGAGAACGGCAGGCCCGTACGCGTCGATACGGTCGTCATCAGCACGCAGCATCATCCGGCCATCGACCAGAAGCAGATCGAGGCCGATATTATAGAGCACGTCATCAAGCCCGTAATTCCGGCGGAGCTCATCACTGCGAAGCCGCGCATCCTCGTGAACCCGACTGGGCGCTTCGTCCTCGGCGGCCCGCAGGCCGACAGCGGCCTCACTGGGCGCAAGATAATCGTCGACACCTACGGCGGAGCTGTGCCGCACGGCGGCGGCGCGTTCTCGGGCAAGGACCCGACGAAGGTCGACCGCTCCGGCGCGTACATGGCGCGCTACGCGGCGAAGAACGTCGTCGCGGCGGGGCTCGCCGACGCCTGCCAGATTCAGGTCGCCTACGCCATCGGCGTGGCGAAGCCCGTTTCGATAATGGTCGAGACCTTCGGCACCGGCAAGATAAAGGACGAGGAGATTACGGAGCTGCTGCGCGAGAACTTCGACTTCCGCCCCGCGGCGATAATCCGCGACCTCGAACTGCGCAAGCCGCAGTACAAGCGTCTCGCCGCCTACGGCCACATGGGACGCATCGACCTCGACCCGATGCCGGCGTGGGAACGCACGGACAAGGCCGAGACTCTTAAGAACGCGGCCAAGCGTTTCGCGTAAACGGAAAATTTTTCGGGGCGGCCTTCGGGCCGCCCTTTTGAATTGATTTTGCCTTTCCCGCATATTTTCGACGAATTTCTGCATATTTTCTTTCCAAGCAGCTGTCCCGCCTGCGGGCGGCTTGCGGTGCAGTTCTGCGAAGAGTGTCTCGACGGGGCAGCGTCGGAGCCGCTGCCGCCGTTCTGCGCCGTGTGCGGCGGACCGTACGGTAAGCCCTGCTGCGCCGACAGCGTGCCGTGCTTCGCCGCCGCGGTTCACGACGGGGCGGCGCGCGATTTCATACTCGCGCTCAAGTACCGCAACGCACGCGCGCTGGGCTTTGCCATGGGCGAACGAATTGCGGCGGCCTTCGCGCGCCCTGAGGCGGACTGCGTCGTGCCGCTGCCTCTGCACGTGGGCAGCCGCCGCGCCTACAATCAGACGGAGCTTATCGCGCTCGGCCTCGCCTCGCGCTGGGGGCTTCCCGTAGAGGCGCGCGCCGTGAGCTGGACTGTGCGCCGCGAGCCTCAGACGCGGCGGAACTCCGTCGAGCGCGCGGGGATTTCGCCCGACGCCTTCGCCGTCTCCGATTTACTGCGCGGGCGGCGCGTCGTGCTCGTAGACGACGTTTACACGACCGGAGCGACGGTGCGCGCGGCTCTCGCGGCGCTGAGGAGGGCCGGCGCGCGTCCCGCCGCCGTCGCGCTGTGGACGCGGAGGCTCGTCGGCGGAGAACCCTCGGCGGCGTGGCTCGAGGGCGCGGAACTGCTGTTGTAATATCTGCTATAATGTCTTTGTATAAATATTAAAGCGGCTTCAGGGAGGAATAAACTATGCTTCGCAGAGTCGGTGTTTTGACAAGCGGCGGCGACTCGCCGGGAATGAACGCTTCGATACGCGCGGTTACGCGCACGGCTTTATATCACGGACTTGAGGTTATAGGAATAAGACGCGGCTACGAGGGGCTGCTCGACGGCGACTTCGTGCCGATGACGCGCAGCACCGTAGGCGGAATACTGATGCACGGCGGCACGATACTGCGCACCGCTAGATGTCCCGAGTTCATGCGCCCCGAGGGCGTCAACGCGGGCGTCTCGAAGCTGAAGGAGAACGATATAGACGCGCTCGTCGTCATAGGCGGCGACGGGTCTTTCCACGGCGCTCTGGAGCTTCACAAGCGCGGCGTTCAGGTCGTAGGCGTGCCTGGGACGATAGACAACGACATGGCGGGGACGGACTGCACGATAGGCTTCGACACCGCCTGCAACACGGCGCTCGAATGCATCAGCAAGCTGCGCGATACTGCGTCTAGCCACGACCGTATGTTCATAGTCGAGGTCATGGGCCGTCACGCAGGCTTCCTCGCGCTCGAAACCGCCGTCGCATGCGGCGCAGAGTTCGTGCTTGTGCCGGAGATCCCGGCCGATATAGAAGCCATTATCAAAAAGATACATTACGCGAAGGAGCACGGTAAGACGCATTCGATAATCGTGCTCGCGGAGGGCGTCATGCCAGCGCACGAGCTCGCCGACAAGCTGAAGGGGCGCTGCGACTACGACCCGCGTATAGTCGTCCTCGGGCACATCCAGCGCGGCGGCGCGCCGTCGAGCTTCGACGCGGTGCTCGCCTCGCGCCTCGGATACGCCGCCGTTGAATGCCTGCTCGAAGGACAGAGCGGCGTGATGGTCGGGCGCGTCAAGGGCGAAATACTGGCGTCGCCGCTTCAGAGGGCGTGGGAGGAGCGCAGGCCGCTCGACGGCGATATGCTCCGCATTATGGATACGCTGAGCATTTAGCCCGCCGGGCGGAAAGCGGACGCCGCGCGGGAAAGGAGGGCGCAGCCGTGGACGAAGCCATGTTTGAACGCTTTGCGAAGGAGCTGACGGAAGCCGTCGCTGGCGACGAAGCCGGACGTGGCGCGTCGAAGCTCAGCAGCCCGCGCGAGCTTATGCGCGCAGCCTCGGCCTTCGCGCCGCTGCGCAAAGTGTCGGTCGTTTCTGGATTTTACGTCCCAGCGGCCGGAGCGCCGGAGACGGACGGCCCCGGCGGAGCGGCGATACTCGCGCGGGCTTTCCAGCGCGCTGGGCGTGAGTGTGAAATATGGACCGACGGGCGCTGCCTCGAAGTCCTTGCTGAATGCGCGGAAGTGGCGGGCTGCGCGGAAAACACCGTGCGAATCGCGCCCGCCTCTCTGACGGAGGACGCGCCGGACGGAATTATATTCGTCGAGCGTCTCGGGCGGGCCGCCGACGGACGGTATTACAATTTCAGAAAACAGGACATAACCGAATGGACCGCGCCCCTCGACGTGCTTTTGGACGAGGCGGCGGAACTGGGAATCCATTCGATAGGCATAGGGGACGGCGGCAACGAGGCCGGAATGGGCAATTTTCACGATAAGCTGGGCGCGATGCTGCCGGACTACGTTTCGTGCCTCTCCGTCGTGCGCGCGGAATTCGCGCTGACCGCTGACGTGAGCAACTGGGGCGCGTACGCGCTCGCAGAGGCGCTTTCGTTCGTCTGGGGCGTCCGGCGCGGCATAGAGCCCGGCGAGGAAACGAAAATGCTTGAAGCTGCGGCGCGCGCCGGAGCCGTGGACGGCATCAGCGGAAGGTGCGAAACGTCGGTCGACGGCTTCAGCGTTAAGACGCTCGAAAAGAAAATTTCCCGGCTTGACGCGCTGGGCCGGAGGTACGCCGCGCGGCGCGCCGCCGGAAATTGAAAAATTTCCTTCAAAAATGCACCTCCGTCTATATATTTTCCCATTAACTCATGCTAGAATAACTTTTTAGAGACTGGTGGCACAGATGGAACGAGATCACGGAAAGAGTTCTGGACGGCGGCCCCTTCTATTGCTCGGAGCGGCGGTCGTAGTCCTTGTAATATTAAGCGTTATTAGTCTTAGAACAGGTCTTCT
>DVKA01000217.1 GCA_018716365.1 Candidatus Caccocola faecipullorum | reverse complement strand
ACTACGCAGAGTGTAATAAAAAGCCTCGCGCGGCAGGAGGCTCCGGCGGGGATAGTGGCCTGCGCCGAAACCCAGAACGCGGGGCGCGGGCGGCGCGGCCGCAGCTGGGCGGGAACGCCTGGGAAAAATCTCACCTTTTCCGCGCTCCTACGCCCGAAGCTCAAGCCGGGCGAGGTGCAGCTGCTTAACCTAGCGGCGGGCCTCGCGGTAAAAGAGACGCTGCGAGCGATGTACGGCATACCGGCCGAGCTCAAATGGCCGAACGACATACTCTGCCGCGGACGCAAAATGTGCGGCATCCTCAGCGAAGCCGCGGGAGAGCCGGACAGGATATATTACGCCGCCACCGGTATCGGCCTGAACGTGAATATGGAGCCGGACGACCTGCCGCCGGAGTTGCGCGCAACCGCGACCTCGGCGCTGATTGAGAGCGGCAGGATACTGCCCCGCTGGCGCGTGCTCGTTACGCTGCTCGGCGCCTTCGCGCGCTACGCGGAGCTGCTTGACACGAAGTCCGGCGGCGCTGAGCTGCTTTCGATATACAGGCGCGAGTGCGACACGCTCGGCAAAGAGGTAAAGGTCATACAGGACGACGAGACCTTCACGGGGCGCGCGAAGAGCGTAACCTCCGAGGGGGCGCTCGTCGTCGAGATAAATTCCGAAGAAAAAATATTCGCCGCGGCGGACGTGCATCATCTGCGCGCGGTATAGGAGTGGTGGAAATGCGGCTGACGGAACGCGCGCGCACAAGCGGCTGAGCGGCGAAGATAGCTCCGGCGGAGCTTGACAAAATTCTGAGAGGGCTGCCGGTCCTCAAGACCGACAGGCT
The DNA here is from genome assembly GCA_018716365.1 of Candidatus Caccocola faecipullorum. Lineage (GTDB taxonomy): Bacteria > Synergistota > Synergistia > Synergistales > Synergistaceae > Caccocola > Caccocola faecipullorum. The sequence goes on along the minus strand of DVKA01000217.1, from coordinate 5,656 downwards.
GCTCGCGTCGTGGAACCACGGAGAGGACGCGGCGCTGTGGAAGATAACCGAGGACAGGATCGGCATACTGACGATAGATTTCATAACGCCTGTCGTCGACGACCCGAGGCGCTTTGGAGAAATCGCCGCGGCGAACTCGCTGAGCGACGTCTACGCGATGGGCGGCGAGCCGCTGATCGCGCTCAACGTCGTATGCTTCCCGACGTCGTGCGAGCCAATCTCCGTCCTTCAGGATATACTCGACGGCGGCGCGCACAAGATAATAGAGGCCAACGCGATGCTCGCGGGCGGCCACAGCGTGCAGGATGAAGAACCGAAGTACGGCCTCGTAGTATTCGGCGAGGTGGACGCTAAGGCGATGTGGACCGTAGGCACGGCGCGGGAGGGCGACTGCCTGATACTTACGAAGCCGGTAGGAACCGGCATCGCGGTAACGGCGATCAAGGCGGGTCTCTTCGCGCCGGAGAACGTGAAGGCCGCCGAAGAAAACATGGCGAAGCTGAACGCCGTGCCGCCGCTCTTCTCCAAAGAGCTGCGCGAAAAGGTGCACGCCTGCACCGACCTGACGGGCTTCGGCCTCGGCAGTCACGCGCTCGACCTCGCCTCGCCTCATACGTCGCTTGAAATCGACTGTCTGAAGGTTCCGCTGCTTCCCGGCATCGGCGAGATGGCGAACATGGGACTCATCCCGGCGGGCTCTTACGAGAACAAGAAGTACGTAGGCGACAGGGTGATAAACCAGTCGCCGCTCGGACGTTTCGCGGAGGACATTGTTTTCGACCCGCAGACTTCCGGCGGGCTGCTCATCGCCGCGCCGCGCGAGGCGTGCGAAGAGATGCTCCCGATCCTGAGGGCGAACGGATTTGAACGTTCCGAGATTATCGGATATTTTATAGCCGGAGACGAAAAACTCTACCTGAAATAAGAAAACAGAAAGAAATGAAAAAAGCGGGCCTTGTCGAAAGACCCGCTTTTATATCGCCTTCATAACGCCGGCTGCGTTTACAGAGCTATCGCAATTGCAAGGAAGAGAAGCAGCGGCGCGGCTATCTTCGCGCAGAACGCCGCGGATTTTCCGAAATCCTTGCCGTGCAGCATACCGCGCGTCATATCGTTTACCTTCATGCCCTCGCCGAGAACCTTCTCCGGGCTGATTATCGTGCGTCTTACTTCGTTCATTATGATGCACCCCTTTTCACAAATTTGTCGTCCCTTATCGGGCGGGACATATTATCGCAGAGAGGTCGCTGGTACACCACCCCTCCGTCAAAGCTGCTGCGGCTTTTTTGTTTAATAACTAATCTGAACAGAAAATTTTACTTTAATTATTATAGAGTTGACAGTCTCTTCTGATATAATCAGAGCGGAAGTTCTGAAAAAGGCGGGCGACGGATGGACAAGGATAAAATAACTCTCGACAATACCGACCGGCGGATACTTACGATACTGCAGGAAAACGCGAGGACTCCCTTCACGGAGATAGGGCGCGCCGTCGGATTGACCTCGCCGGCCGTAAAGGAACGCGTAGTGCGAATGGAGCAGGCCGGGCTCATAAAAGCCTACCGCACAGAGATTGACTACACTCTGCTCGGCCGCCAGCTTCGGGCGCTGGTGATGCTGAAGGTCAAGAGCTACGACAGGATAAGCGAAAGACACGACGTCTCGATGGTCAGCAAAATCGGCGGCGTGGTTCGCGCGTGGGACGTGACGGGAGACGTCGAGTGCATAGCCGACGTAGCAGTGCCCACGATGAAAGAGCTTGACGGCGTGCTGGCGAAATTCGCGGCGCACGGCTTCGCAACGACGACATATCTGGTGCTCAACGACACGGGCGAACTGCCCGCGCGTCCTCAAGAGAGCGCGAAATGATATATCCGCAAAGCAAAATACCAGAAAAATAAATCACGGGCGCGGAGTCACCACGCGCCCGTCGATTTTTTCGCCGCCGGTGCATGACGGCGATATTTTGAAAGTTTTGTCCGAAGCCGCCACGTTCCCCTAAAACGCTCCGCTCCGAGGCGGCTGTAAATATATCAAAAAATTTTTTTCGCCGCCACGCAGAGACGAAAGCGTCTATCCCCGATTTACGACAAAATTAAATTAAATCAGCCGCTCCGCTTTAATTCTTTTTCCGCAGTTTTTCAGCCTCCAGTCCAGGCTCTGGTATAATCAGACGCGGTTATTTTTCTGTGAAAGGCGGGCGGCGCGGTGCGCGAAAAAACTATACAGCTTGACGAGACGGATTGGCGCATAATAAGAGCTCTCAAGGAGAACGCGAGGGCGACGTTCACGGAGATAGGGCGCGCCGTCGGGCTGACCTCCCCCGCCGCGCGCGAGCGCGTGAGGCGCATGGAGGAGGCGGGGCTGATAGAAGGCTACCGGCCCGTATTCAACTACTCCTCTATGGGCTTCGGCATAAAGGCTATCATTCTCATGAAGTCGAAAAGCGATTCGCGCGTCGCTGAAAAGCATTATTTCCGCCTGCTTCCTGCCGTGCGCGAGCTCAACGGCATAGTCCGCGCGTGGGACGTGACGGGCGACGTGGTCTGCATAGCGGAGGCGGCTGCGCCGTCCATGAAGGAGCTCGACGAACTTCTCGACAAGCTGCACCATCTTGAGCTCCACACGACTACCTACATAGTTTTTGAAGACACTGGCGAGCTTCCGGCTTTTCCGCCCGAGGCTGTGAAGTAATCCGCTCGGGCGCGCCGGCATAAAATCATAAAAAACGGCGGCTCTCCGTCTCGTTCGGAGAGCCGCCGCGATTTTTCTGGATTTCCGCCTCAGCCGAGACGGTTCGCCCTCAGGCAGAAAAAGACGCTTATCGCCAGGAATACGAGGTTCGCCACCCACGCCGCAAGCAGCGGCGGAAGCGAGCCGCTTTCGCCGAGCGCGCGCCCGAAGGACATGATTACATAGTAGACGAAAATTATTATTACGCTGAAGCCGAGGCCGACGCTCGAACTTGAACGCTGCGGCCTGCTTCCGAGAGCCGCGCCGAGTATGCCGAAGATGAGGCAGGCCCATGGCACAGCGAGGCGCAGATGAAAAGCCATCCAGAGGTCTCCCGCCTCGGCGCCGGTCTTGCCGCGTATCTCGATCGCGCGCATCAGCTCTGGAATCGTCATTTCGTCCGGTTTTCTGTCGTTCGCTGAAATTTCGTCCGGGGCCATGTTGAGCAGAAGCGCCTGACGGTTGAACTTGAAGAGAAGCCCGACCTCTTTCGTCTCCTTTATCTCGTAGACGGCGCCGTCGGTGAGCCACCAGCTTCCAGAGACCCATTCTCCGCTCTTCGCCGCGATGACGCGCGCGAGACGGCCGGCTTCGAACTCCTCGACGACTACGTTCTCCATCTGCTTGGTCTTGTTGTCCATCTTGTCGATGTAGATGACGCGCTCGACGGCGCCGCCGCCTTCTTCCTTAAGGAAAACCTTCGCCTTGAAGACCGGAGCCGACTCGTGAAGCACCTCGTACTTCATTACGTTCGCGGCAGCCCGCTCGCTCATCGGTACGATGCTCTCGTTTATGACGAGCGCGCATATAGAGATGACGAAGGCCGCGGCTACGACCGGGCGCACTATGCGCTGGAACGAAAGCCCCGCGGATTTAAGCGCGACTATCTCGGAGTTCGCGGAAAGCTTTCCGAAGCCGAGCAGCGCGGCGAGCAGGCAGCTCATCGGTATCGTGAATACGACAAGCCGCGGCATATAGTAAATGAAGAGCCTTATGACTATGCCTATCGAAACGCCTTGCTGTATTATGAGCTCCGCCATCTGGAAGAGCAGGCCGCCTGCGACGAGGATTATCGTAAAGGCGACTAGGCCGAAGAAAAACGGCCCTTTCAGCTCGTTCAGTATAAAACGGTCAAGAGCCCTGATCTTTAACGATGATATATTCAAAAGATATTCTCTCCGTCGTTGATCCTGATTATCATGTCCGCGCATTCACGTATAGCTCCGCGCCCGCCGCGGCAGCTCGTAACGTAACACGCAGCTTCGAGCACTTCTGGACGCGCGTTTGCAACCGCAACACCGAGGCCGGCCCAGCTTATACATTCCAAGTCAGGCAGGTCGTCTCCGGCGTATGCCGTCTCTTCCGCGCTCACGCCAAACTCGGCGGCGATCTTCTGGAGTTCCGGCAGTTTATCTTTAATGCCGTTGACGCAGCGCGTTATCTTCAAATCTTCGGCGCGTCTCTGCGTAGGCGCGGAGAAGCGCCCGCTGATGAAGACGACCTTGACGCCCTTCTTCAGGAGCTGGGCTATCCCCTGCCCGTCCTGCACGTCGAAGCGTTTCATCTCTCCGCCGGCGCCGTCCATGTAGATGCCGCCGTCGGTCAGAGTGCCGTCGACGTCCATCGCGAACAGTTTTATCAAGTTATTCCTCCGCCTTGCGCTCCCAGTCGTGAGTCACGCGCGGCGTGAAGCCCCTCGTGCTCTCCGCGGCGAAGTCGAGTATCATCTTCGCCTCAGCGTCGCCCGGGTACGTCTCAGCAAGCTTCTTCAGCGCCTCTTTCATGGGAAGCGACGAATTATAGATGAGCTTGTACATATCGCGTATCTTGCGGCGCGTCGAGGATTCAAAGCCGCGGCGGCGCAGGCCGACTTTGTTTATGTCGAATACGCGGAGCGGTATCCCCGCAGCGAGGCAGTATGGCGGAACATCCTGCGTTATGCGGGAAAGGCCGCCGATCATGCAGTATGAGCCTATGTGGGTGAACTGATGGAAGCCGGTCATGCCGCCGATGACGACGTAGTCGCCGACGACTACGTGTCCCGAGATGCCGGACTTGTTCGCTATCGTGCAGTCATGGCCGATGCGGACGTTGTGAGCGAGATGGACGTTCTCCATGATGAAGCATCCGTCGCCGACCTGCGTCACATTGCCCTCGCCAGCGGCACGGTTGACCGTGACGTACTCGCGGCAGACAACCCTGTCGCCGAGTATGGCCCACGTCTCTTCGCCGCGGTAGCTGAGATCCTGAGGGAGGCCGCCGATGACCGCGTGTTCGTGAATCACGCAGCCTGCTCCCATCCTGGTATAGTCGCATACGCGCGCGAAGGCGCGCAGCTCCGAGCCGTCGCCTATCTCGACCTTAGGGTCGACGATACAATAAGGGCCTATCTTTACGTTCTCACCGAGCTTCGCTTCTTTCGCGACTATCGCGGTAGGGTGTATTTGAACGCTCATTTCTTGTCTTCCGCCTCTAGAGTAAGGCCCGAAGCGATATGGAAGCCCATCTCCGCCTGAGCGACTATCTCTCCGTCGACCGTAGCCACAAACTCAAATTTTCCCATGCTGCCGCGGCGTCTCTTGAGCCTCGCGGTCGTGCGGAGCTGGTCGCCCGGCTTTACTGGCTTGCGGAATTTCGCGTTGTCTATGGAAGTGAGATATACGAGCTTGCGCTCTCCTGTCTGAAATTCTTTCTGCATCTTCATAAGGACCGCGCCGACCTGCCCCATAGCTTCAAGGATGAGCACGCCGGGCATGACCGGCTCGTCTGGGAAATGTCCCTGAAAAAACGGCTCGTTGAAGGTGACGTTCTTGTAGCCCGTCACCTCTTTCACCGTGTCTGTGTCGATGACTTCCTCGATCCTGTCAACAAGCAAAAACGGGTATCTGTGCGGAAGCAGCCCCATTATCTCGTTGATGTTAAT
>DVKA01000003.1 GCA_018716365.1 Candidatus Caccocola faecipullorum | reverse complement strand
TAGTTTTCTTCGGACGAAAAAATTTTTCGTTTATTATATGTGCTTTCTCCTTGAGAATAGGCGTGCGCAGCGCCGAAAATGAAACTAAAAGGAGAATAATTATAAGAAACATTTATTATCGGTCATCTGATAAGTGAGGAAGGAAACGCCGGCGCGACCGCAGCGGACGCCCGCTGTCTTTTTGTCGCCGGCCAGCCGATAGAAAGCAAAAGAGGTTTTAGCAATGGGCGGCAAAAAAACAGAAATCGTTCACTTTGACATCGAGGACGGCCGAAGTATAGATCTTCCCGTGGCCCTCGTGACAGGAGACTCCGAGGGGCCGGACGCCGTAATCACGGCCGGCATCCACGGCGGAGAGTACGGCGGGATATTCGCCGCGATAAGGCTCTTCCGCGAGCTCTCACCGTCGGATATAAAAGGAAGCGTAAAATTCATCACGGTATGCGACACGGCGGCCTTCGAGACGCGCGGCTCGCATCTCACGGCGGAGGGGGCGAACCTCAACCGCTGCTTCCCCGGACGCCCGGGCGGCGGCTACGCGCAGTCGCTGGCGGCGAAGATACTCGACGAGATAAAGGGCGCGGATTACCACATCGACCTCCACAGCACCTCGCCGTTATGCATCTCCGCTCCGCTCTCAACCTACCACCGCGGGCGCAGCGGCGCGCTCAACGACGGCTCGCACGAGATAGCCTACTACTACGGCATCCCGAACATCGTGATAACGGAGACAGAGGGCCGCTGGCAGGACAAGGGCACCTGCTACGCGAGCGTCTACGAGAACATCGGCATCCCCTCCGCGCTCGTGCAGACCGGCACGGCGACGGCGAGCGAAAACGTCCGCCGCCATCTCGCGGGGCTGATGAACGTCCTGCGCCGCTTCGGCACGCTAAAGGGCGCGACGGCCCCCGTCGGACGGCCGCAGATATACGAGAGCATGGAATGGATATACGCGAAGCGCTCCGGCCTGTACTCGGCGGTCGCCGCCGTCGGCGACAAGGTGCGCCGCGGCCAGATGATAGGCTTCGTCGCCGACTGCTTCGGAACGCCGGTGGAAAAAATCCTCTCCCCGATAAACGGCCGCCTGCTCTCCCAGGTGGACAGCTCCGCCATCGGCAGGAACAGCTACGTCGCCACGGTCGGCGTGATGAGATAAGAACAGACAAAAACGCAAAAAAGCGGCGTCCTCCGCGAGACCGGGGGACGCCGTATTTTTGTGCGCGCGCGGCGCGTCTGATGTGAACGACACGTTATCTTCACATTGACGGAACGAATGTTTAATGTTATTGTTACAGTGCCGTAACTTGCGCCGCATGTGACGGCTGCGGACATAATAATATGCCGCAATTATCCGAAATAAAAAATATATATGGAAGCGAGCGTGTCTCATGGACGTATCGTTCTTGTACTTTGTGAATGAAATGGGCTCCAGCGCGATCTTGACAATCACGGTTCTTCTTACGCTCGGCGTCATCTTCGTCAACGGATGGACCGACGCCCCCAACGCCATCGCTACATGTATAACCACACGCTGCATGGAAGCGCGCTCCGCCATCATAACGAGCGCGATATTCAACTTCCTCGGCGTCCTCGTAATGACGCATATCAACAGCTCCGTAGCCGCCACCATAAGCAACATCGTCGATTTCGGAGGAGATACCGGCGCCGCGCTGATTGCACTCTGCGCGGCGCTGTTTTCTATCGTCGTCTACAGCGTCGGCGCGTCCTACTTCGGCATACCGACCAGCGAAAGCCACAGCCTCATAGCGGGGCTGACCGGCGCGGCCTTTGCGATAAACAACGGCTTCGACGCGGTCAACGCCGCCGAATGGATCAAGGTCATCTACGGCCTCGTCATGAGCCTCGCGCTCGGCTTCGGAAGCGGGTGGTGCATCTGCCGCCTGATTACGATAGTCTGCGCCGGCATGGACAGGCGCAAGACCAACGTATTTTTCAAATACGCGCAGATTTTCGGCGCGGCCGCGATGAGCTTCATGCACGGCGCGCAGGACGGGCAGAAGTTCATCGGCGTCCTCTTTCTCGGCATGGCCTTCTGCAGCGGAGAGACGAGCGTCGCGGGCATCGCGATCCCCGTCTGGCTGATGCTGCTCTGCAGCACGGTCATGGGGCTCGGCACGAGCGTCGGCGGCGAGAAGATAATCCGCTCCGTCGGCATGGACATGGTGCGGCTCGAGAAATACCAGGGCTTCTCCGCGGACCTCGCGGCGGCCTCGTGCCTGCTGCTGTCGAGCCTCTTCGGAATCCCAGTCTCCACGACGCACACGAAGACCAGCGCGATTATGGGCGTCGGCGCGGTGATGCGCCTTTCGGCGATAAACTTCGGCGTCGTCAAGGACATGATGCTTACGTGGATATTCACCTTCCCCGGCTGCGGCCTCATCAGCTACGCGATGGCGAAGCTCTTCATGGCCGTCCTCTAAAAAGTTATTAAAAGGAGAGAATAAAAAATCATGGGCAGAAAGCACGACTCCTTCTACTTCGAGAACTTCACGATGTGCGCGGACTTCGCCTGCCGCGCGGCGCACATGCTCCACGACGCGCTCAAGGACTTCGACCCCGACGACCTCGAGGCGCGGCTTGCGGAGATACACAAGGCCGAGCACGGAGCCGACGAGAAGAAGCACGAGCTGATGAACGTCCTCGCGCACGCCTTCATCACGCCGATAGAGCGCGAAGACATAATCCAGATGAGCCAGAACATCGACGAGATAACGGACAAGATAGAGGACGTCCTGCTGCGCATCTACTGCAACAACATACGCGAGATGCGCCCCGACGCGCTCGAGCTCGTCGACATAGTCATACGCATCTGCGAAGAGACGAAGCTGATGCTCGGCGAATTCGCGAACTTCCGCCACTCGAAGACGCTGCACACACACATCATAAACATCAACAACATGGAAGAAGAGGCCGACCGCCTGTTCATCGCAAGCCTGCGCAGCCTGCACACGACGTGCAGCGACCCCGTCGCGATAATCTCGTGGCGCGAAATCTACGTCTACCTCGAAAAATGCGCCGACGCCTGCGAGCACGTAGCAGACACCGTCGAAGGCGTCGTTATGAAAAATTCGTAGAAACCGGATAAAACGAAAGACAAAGCCCCTGCGTCTGAGACGCCGGGGCTTTTTTACTGCGCGCGCTTAAATTCCCCGCGATACTTCAAAACGAAGTAGAGCGCCACGGAAAGCGGCACGAGCATATAGCGGCCGGAGCAGGCGAATACTGCGAGCGAGAGCGCGCCCGAGAGCAGGCCGCAGGCCTTGCCCGTCTTTGTAGGCAGCACGCGCGCGGCGGCGAACATTCCTATCGCGTAGACGAGAAGAAATGTCGCGCTCGGAATTCCCATCAGCGGCTTCAAATCCCACGAGAGCGCCCAGCTCAGG
>DVKA01000216.1 GCA_018716365.1 Candidatus Caccocola faecipullorum | reverse complement strand
TCATAAATTGCGCAATAGTTTGTTTTTTGTCGTTATATATGAATGTAAGAGCGGGGCGGCGCGATGAGATGATTTATTTACGGGATTATATCGGCGGGAGCGCGGTTAGGGAGTGTTACCGGCATCCGCTGTTTGAGGATAAATGCGTAAAGGTTGTGAAGGATAAAAAGGATCTGCCCGGGCTGCTGCGCGAGGTCAGGGTTTCCAAGCTGGTCGCTCCGTATTTGGGGGATTATATTGTCGAATACGAGGACGAGCTGGTTGAGACGGACCGGGGGCCGGGGCTTGTCTGCGGACTTGTCAGGAACGACTGCGACGGGGCTGTGGCTCCGGCGCTGGCGCATTATCAGGAGGGCGGCGTGGAGTTGGGCGGCGATATAGAGCGCGGTCTGAGGGAAATTCTGCGGCGGCTTATCGCGCATAATCTTTTCTTCTATGATTTCAACGAGGGAAATTTTGTCGTGAAGGAAACGCGCGGCGGCGGGAAGAAAGTCGTCTTTATAGATCTGAAGGGTTTCCATAAGAACGGCTATATGGGGTTTCTGAAGCTGGAGCGTTTCATAGCGCCTATGGCGCGCAATATTATGTTCCGCAGGATGAGGAGGCTGTATCGGGAACTCAAAATTGATGAATTTCCGCTGAACGGCCTGTGCGGGGAGAAGATGTTCAGCTCTTTCTGGGTAGATGTGAGGCTTTAACGAATCGCTGCATTTGTGTGGAGTTATGAGGAACGGCGTCCGTTTTCGGACGCCGTTCTTTTGTGTGCCGCCGCTGTAATTTATCTTTTCGCCTGCCGGGCTTGCGTCCAGTCGCTGAAGCGGCGGTCTATTGTTTCCGACATGGCTTTGTAGTAATTTTCGTCGAATGGGACGAAAAGGTATTCTTCGTCTTGCATTTCGCCGGATTTGCAGCGTTCTTCGCCGAAGTAGTCCTCCGCGTGCTTGTCCACGTCTTTTGGATAAAACGGCTCGTCCGCGTCGGAGTAGTCGTAGTAGTGCCACGCGAATGCGTCGCCGGTTTCGTCGAAGAGACTGTGCAGCAGCTTGCCGCCGAGCTCGTCGCGGACGAATTCGCGGAGGTCGGTCGTTTTGCCTTCGAGGACTTGTTTTATGACGTTTCCGTATTTTCTTGTGAAGTCCGCGCTCATGAGGCCGCGTTCTATGGCCCAGCGCAAGTATATCGCCATGTGTCCGTAGGCTGTGATTTCGTCGAGCGGCAGATTTTTCCCACGCAGGTCTTTGAGGTGCCATTCGGCGTCGTCCATAAGCTCCGGCGGCACTTCGTCCGCGCCGCCCTCACAGGTGTTTGGCCGCTGCGGGTCTACGACGAAGCTGGCCCCCGCGTCCGCGAGCCTTGCGGAGAGGCCGTCGGCGCTGTGGGCTATTTTGTAGTCGAGTTCTTCCTGATATATCGGGATTACGAGGTAGAAGCATACTTTTTCGCCGTTTGGCAGCGTCGCGCGGACGGCCTCTTTTTTGACGTTCTGCGGCGCGGCGAGGAAGGCGGCGCATAGCTCCGTGTTGCCCGCGAACGAGCGCCCGCCGCCTATGGTGTGGCCCCAGCCTATCCATGTTTCCGGCTCGGCGGCGATTTTTGCAATCCAGCGCAGAACGTGGGCGGGCCACTGCCATGCGTCGCCGTCTTCCGAAATTTTCCAGTCTTTCGGAAGGCATATCAGTAGTTCGGCGCGCTCGATGTCATAGCCTTTCAGCTCCTCGGGCACGTCCATGACGTGCGCGCCCGCGCCGCAGGTGACGAGCGTGTAGTAGTCGCGCTCGATCGACGGCGGGATTATGCAGATGTCCGCGCAGACGCCGTCGGGATTGTTGTCGTGCGATATGGTTTTTATCTTTCCGTAGTATTTTTCGATGTGGGCGGTTATCGCCGCCGTTTCGCCCTCGGTGTAGAGCTCCGGCTCGCGCTGCGGGGCTTCTTCGCCGCTTCCTTCCCGCTGGATTATTTCTCCGTTTTTGTCGCGGCGTACGATGAATGCTTCTCCGGTTTCCGCGTCTGCTAGGTAATAGGCTTCGGTCGTATAGTCCAGGGAGACGGCTATGCCTGCAAGCGGGTATGTCCGCCCTTCGGCGTCGGTTATTTCCGCCCATTCGCCGTCGATTTTATCGCGCAGGTTCATTAGCCATTCCTGATTGGTCTTGGAGAGTCCCGCTTCGTTCATGCGGAAAACCATGTCTATTTCCCGCTCGCGCCCGTTGTATGTGAAGCGGCACCACGGGCCTACATGCTCAAGTTTTTCTATGCCGAGCATCGACTTTATCCTGTTGAGCTTCTCTTCGTCAAGCACGATGCAGCCTATCTGGCGCAGCTTGGCCTCCGCGTCCTCGTCGAGCCCTTCCTGGAGCTCCGCATCGCTGTTTGGGTTTATCCAGTGGAATTCCATTTCTTCGAGCGTGCGGCCCTCTTCTATCTCGCGGCGCAGCGTCGTGAATTCGTAGTCGCCGGGCACGAGTTCAAGTCCGCGCGCGACTGCGTCGAGCGCCCCCTGTTTGTCGCCGAAATGAGCGCGCAGCTTGCCGGCCTGCAGCCAGCCCCACGGGTACGAAGGTTCTTCGACGAGGCCGCGCTCCG
>DVKA01000215.1 GCA_018716365.1 Candidatus Caccocola faecipullorum | reverse complement strand
TCTGATGCAGGAAGTCTTCGCGTATTGACTTCGAGGTTTCGAGAACCATGCGCTCTTCCTTGGAAAGCGCGTCAACGCCGACGAGGCGGACGATTTCCTTGAGCTTGTCTTCGTCTTCGAGAAGCGACATCGCTTCCGTGCGGTAGACGCTCCATTCCCCGTCATAGAAGCCGTCCCAGTATTCACCGAGCTTCTGCGCGTAGAGCGAGTAGCTGTTGAGCCAGTTGATAGCCGGAAAGTGGCGCTGGTAGGCGAGCTGAGAGTCGAGGCCCCAGAAGACCTTCGTGACGCGGAGCGTGTTCTGCGTTACAGGCTCGGAAAGGTCGCCGCCGGGAGGCGAAACGGCTCCGATGACGGATACCGCGCCTTCGCGCCCGTCTTTGCCGAAGCAAATGGCGCGGCCGGCTCTTTCATAGAAGGAGGCGAGGCGCGTACCGAGGTAGGCCGGGTATCCTTCTTCGCCGGGCATTTCTTCAAGGCGTCCCGACATTTCGCGGAGAGCTTCAGCCCAGCGCGACGTCGAGTCGGCCATGAGCGCGACGGAGTATCCCATGTCGCGGAAGTATTCTGCGATCGTGATGCCCGTGTATATGGATGCTTCGCGCGCGGCGACGGGCATATTCGAAGTATTTGCGATGAGCAGAGTTCTCTTCATAAGGGGCTGGCCGGAGCGCGGGTCTTCGAGCTCGGGGAATTCAAGAAGAACGTCCGTCATCTCGTTTCCGCGTTCGCCGCATCCTATATAGACGACGATTTCAGCGTCGGCCCATTTTGCGAGCTGGTGCTGGATGACCGTCTTGCCGGAGCCGAACGGTCCGGGGACACAGGCCGTGCCACCGCGGGCTATCGGGAAGAATGTGTCGACGACGCGCTGTCCGGTCGTGAGGGGAACCTCAGGCGGGAGACGCTTGACGACGGGGCGCGGCGTACGGACGGGCCAGCGCTGGAGCATCTTGATCTCATGGTCGCGGCCCTTAGCGTCGGTGACTACTGCGACCGTCTCTTCTACGGTGAACTCGCCGCTCTTGATCTCCTTGACGGCGCCGGATACTCCGTGCGGAACCATTATTCTGTGCTCGACGAGTACGGTCTCTTTTACGATTCCTATTACGTCGCCGGGTCCAACTTCGTCTCCGGCCTGCGCCTTAGGCTCAAAGTTCCATTTGCGCGTACGGCTGACGGCAGGGACGCTGATGCCTCTGAGGATATAGGGGCTCTGCGCCTTTTCCTGAATAGATTCGAGCGGGCGCTGAATGCCGTCGAAGAATTCTTCTATAAGCCCGGGGGCCAGCTCGACGGAGAGAGGCTCTCCGGTGCTCACCACAGGCTCGCCGGGCGCAAGTCCCGACGTTTCCTCGTAAACCTGAACGGACGCCTGGTCGTCCTTGAGTTCTATTATTTCACCGACAAGGCCGGCCTTTCCGACTTTGACGACGTCGAACATACAGGCGCCGGCCATGCCACCGGCTATTACAAGCGGGCCGGATATTTTTTCAATATATCCGGTAACGGCGTTTGGTGTGGTCAAATTAAATCGCCTCCATCATAATCATCATTTATCACCGAATATGTCCATTCCAACCGCGCGTTCGACGTTGCGGCGTATCGACTGGAGCCCTACGTTCATCGACCCTGTCTGGTTGGGCACCGGGATTATGCTTATATCGGAATATTCGTTTATCTCATCGACGGTCTCCCTGAACTCGGCGTAGAGCGGCTCTTCGAGGAAGAGCGCCGCATAGCCAGAACGTGAGAACTTGCTCAGCGTCTGCGGAACGGCTGCGTGGTTTTCTTCCGTGACCACCACCACGTCCAGCCCTATCGCCTTGAAGGGCAGTATGCTTTCATAGCTGCCGACCGCCGCCATCGGGGCTCTCTGTTTATGCGCAGACATTACGCAGAAGCCTCCTTACCTGATCGCTGTCTTTGCCTGTCGACTTCGACACTACGATCATGCGTATATTTTTGACTTCAAGCTCCTTCGCCCACAGGTAGGTTATTACGTTGCCGGGGGCGTTGGGGCTGTAACGGCTTCCTGAGATTGAGCTCAGATAATAGTCGTCGAGCGCCTTCTCAAGATTCATAGTAACGTCTGCGAACGACGCGCCGGCATCTACGGAAGCGAAGAGTCCCGCAAGGTCGGAATAATCTATCATTCTTCCCCATGTCTCGAACGGCTCGGCGATCATCGGCGCGAGCGTGTTCAGGTCGATATTGCCGCCTTCGTGGAGGAAGGAGGCCGCGCGCGCTGAATCGAAGCCGAAACGTTTGAGTCTGACGAGCGAACGGATGTTCTCTCCGTCTATGCGCAGCTTCACCCATGCGAGTATCTCAGGTATGGCGAGCTTCTCCGCTTCTTCGAGCATGACTGCGAACATCTGCTTGTCAAGCAGCCTTTCTGCTTCCAGCACGTCGCGGCTCTGCTCCCATACGGAGAGGCATTTCGGGAAAAGCGTGCTGAGCCCGAACGGAAGAAGCTGGTAATCTTCCGTCTCGACGTCGGAGATCAGCTTATCCACGGGGTAAGAGGCGAGGGACGTGAGGAGGTCCCATCTCTTCTTTCCGCCGCTCCTCACGCTGAAGACGCTCTTCAGCATGACCTTGGCGTTGCTGAAGTCATACGGCAGCCGGAGCAGAGCGACAAGCTCCTTCTGCGGCACGAACGAATT
>DVKA01000214.1 GCA_018716365.1 Candidatus Caccocola faecipullorum | reverse complement strand
TTATTGTGTCAATGTCAAATAAACACGTCAAAATGACAAATAAAAATGACATTTTTGTTTGCTTCCGCCTTTTTGCTTTCGCGCTATGTTTTTTGTCGGAGGTGATTGGCGATGTCGGTCGGTAAGAGAATACGGGCGCTCAGGGCAAAGAATAAGGTAGGAAGCCAGGAAGAGCTGGCATATCTTGTAGGAACAGCGCGCCAGACTATTTCGTTATGGGAACGCGACGTCTGCCTGCCGGAGGGGGCGAATCTGCTGAAGCTGGCGAAGGTTCTGAACACTTCCGTGGCCTACATAATGGGCGAGACGCCAACGCCGGAATCCTCCGAGCCGGAGGCCGGAGCGCCGCGCCCGGGCCGCGACGGCGTCAAAACCGCCTACTCGCTGAGCGCCGCCTCTCCCGAGCCGCTTTTTATTTCGATGGAAAAAAGCGCGAACGGCAAAACGGTGCGCTACGAACTGCCGCCAGACTGCGCGGAGCGGGTTTTCCCATTTGTCGAGCGTTTATGGCAGAAGATAGAAAAGGAGATGGAGGCGCGAGGCTGAGGCCGCGGCGCGAAACGCGGGAAAACTAAAATTTCCGTTTTCGTCCAGCCGGCGCAAAGTCCGCCGTCCCGCAGAAAACGAAATTTTCAGTTTCCGCCCGTCCTGCGCGAGCGCCATGAGCTCCGCAAAAACAAAAATTTCAGTTTCCGCCGGCTCAGCGCGAAGCGCGGCGGCTCTGCAAAAGTAAAAATTCCCGTCCCCACGCGCCCCGCGTAAAGTCCCGCAATGAGCCGCGCGCTGGATTTTTGTTCGATATGGGCGATAAAAATATGGTTTTGCCGTATTTTATCGTTTATAAACGATAAAATTTCGCGCTGCGCGATTACTGGCAGTTGCTCGTAATCAAATAAATGAATATAAAACAGGCCGCCGCCCCGTAGTCCGCGGGGCGGCGGCTTGTTCGTATATTTCTTTTTATTCTATTCTTTTTCCGCGCTTATTATCTCCAGCAGGTCGCTGTATACGCCGTAGGCGGTCTGTTTTATTTCGGGGTCTTTTTCTATCAGCGACAGTTCGCCCATCATGTCGGTGCGGATTGTGATGATGTTCGACGTGCCGTTGACGAGGCAGGCGGGGTCGTCCATGGGGACGAGCGCGGGGGCGACGGAGAGCGAGAGCGCGCCGTCTTCCGCGCGTTCTGCGGAGCAGATGTATTTGACGCGGCAGTTGGTTTCTCGCGCGGCTTTTATTTCGCGCGGCGTGACTTCGCGCAGGCTGCGCACTTTCACGTCGTTCGGCGTCGCGTGCGCGTTCATGAGGACGTTGGCGAGCGCGCATATTTTCGCCGCGCCGTCCCAGCCGTCTACGTCCATCGAGGGGTCGGCTTCCGCGAACTGGCGGCGCTGGGCTTCGGCGACGGCTTCTTCGTATGTGCCGCCGCGCTCTATTTCGCCGAGTATGAAGTTGGTCGTGGTGTTTATGATTCCGCGGATCGCGGTTATTTCGCAGCCGCGGAGGCAGCCGCGCGCCATGTTGAAGAGGGGCGCGCCGTCGAGGACGGCGGTCTCGAAGAGGTAGCGTTTGCCGCGTTCGTCGGCGAGCGCTTTGAGTTCGGCGTAGCGCCACGCCTCGGGGCCTTTGTTGGCGGTGATGACGTGCATTCCGTGTTCGAGCGCGGCGCGTATGTAGCTGGAGGCCGGTTCGCCGTCTTTTACCGAGAGCGTGCTGAGCTCTATGAATATGTCCGCGCCGCAGCGTTCTATCATTTCGGGCGCGCCGCAGTCGGGCGCGAAGCCCGGGTATTCGGAGTCGAAGCGTCCAAGTTCTTCTTTCATTATGAGGAGCGCGCCGAGGTCGAGCCCTTCGGGGTTTATTACTGCGCCGCGCGTGCGCGTGCAGACGCCGGTGACGAGGACGCGGCATCCGTATTCGTCGCGGAGTTTGCGCTCTTCTTCGAGCAGCATCCGAGCGAAGCGAACGCCGACGTTGCCGAAGCCCGCCATGCAGATTTTTACGGTTCTCTCCATTTTTACCGTCCCTCCGTTTTTTGTCCGCGTTGTCAGACGCGCGCGGTTTTGTCTCAGAGGGCCGCCCGCGTCTTTGATTTTGGGTAAATTTTAACGCGCGCGCGGCTTTCTTGACAAGGGCGGAGGCCGCCGCTAGAATGGCTGTAAATCGGCTTCCGAACGGCTTTTTCCGCTGATACGGCGCGTTTTGCGCGGCGGGCGGCGCGGGCGGGGCTTCCGGTTTTTTCAATATTTTTGCATAACGGCGCGGCTTTCGGTACGGGGCCGCTTTTTTATAAGGAGGCGTTTTTTATGTCGGACTGTAAGGATTACGGCTTTATGACGAGGGCGCTGCACGCGGGCTGGGACTGCGACCCCGCGACTGGGGCGCTCGGCCTGCCGGTCTACGCGACGGCGGCCTATCAGTTCCGCGACGGCGCTCACGCGGAGCGGCTTTTTAATCTTGAGGAGGAGGGCTTCACCTATTCGCGCATTGCGAATCCGACGGTGAAGGCTTTCGAAGATACGCTGGCTTCGCTCGAAGGCGGCGTCGGGGCGGTCGCGCTCGCCTCGGGGCAGGCGGCGCTTTCGCATATCGCGGCTACGCTCTGCGAGGCGGGGACGAACGTCGTCGTCTCGCGCAAGGTTTACGGCGGGACGCTTACTTTTCTTCAGAACCTGCTGACGCGCTTCGGCGTGGAGGTTATTCTTGTAGACGGGGACCATCCCTGTCAGGCAGAGCAGGCGGTCAACGACGAAACGCGCGCGATTTTTACCGAGACTATCGGGAATCCTGTCATCAACGTCGCGCCGCTGGAGGCGCTTGCGCGCGTCGCGCGCCGTCAGGGCGTGCCGCTCGTCGTGGACAACACCTTCGCGTCGCCGGCGCTCTGCCGCCCGATCGAGTGGGGCGCGCATATCGTCTTCCATTCGACTACGAAGTATATTTCCGGCTTCGGCAACGTCGTGGGCGGCGCGGTGATAGACGGCGGCAATTTCGACTGGGCCGCCTATCCAGATAAGTTCCCCGGCCTTGCGAAGCCGGACGCTGGATACCACGGCGTCACCTTTACGGAGCGTTTCGGGCGCGCGGCCTTCGCTGCGAAGCTCCGCGCCTCGATTCTGCGCGACCTCGGCGGCTGCCCGTCGCCTTTCGACGCATATATGCTGCGTATGTCGCTCGGCACGCTCGCGCTGCGCATGAAGCGCCACAGCGAGAACGCGATGGAAGTCGCGGCGTTCCTTGAAAACCATCCGCAGGTGGAATGGGTGCGCTACCCCGGCCTTGCAAGCCACCCGCAGAACGATATGGCGAAGGTCTATCTCAAGGACGGCTGCGGCGGCATGATGGCCGTCGAGGTCAAGGGCGGCGTAGAGGCGGGGCGACGTTTCGTGGACGCGCTCCAGATGATTCACCACGCCGCGAACCTCGGCGAGTCTCGCACGATCGTCACGCACCCAGCGAGCACTACGCACTCGCAGCTCGCGCCGGAGCAGCGCCGCGCCGCGGGAATTTCCGACGGTATGCTGCGCCTGAGCGTCGGCATCGAGGACGTGCGCGACATAATAGCCGACCTTGAAAGAGGGCTCGCCGCGGCGGCGCGGTAAGAGCAAATAATGCGCGAAGAACATTCCTCCGTAGTCCTGCCGCGCGTGACGCTGCCTTCGGGCGCGTATTTCGACGAGCTGACGCAGGCCTACGGGGATTACGGCGAAGGGGAGGAGACGATACTCGTCTGCCACGCCCTGACCGGAAGCTGGAAGCTCGCGGGCGAACGCAAAGAGGGCGAGCCGGAGCCGTGGTGGGGCGCGGTCGTCGGCGGCGGCATGGCGCTCGACACGAGGAGATACCGCGTCATCTGCTTCAACAACCTCGGAAGCCCCTACGGCAGCACGTCGCCGCTCTCGGTCAACCCTGCGGACGGGCGGCGCTGGGCCATGAGATTTCCCATACTGTCGCCGCGGGACGCCGCCTTCGCGCAGAAGGCCGCGCTTGAGGCGCTCGGCGTAAAACGCCTGCGAGCCGTCATAGGCGGCTCGCTCGGCGGCATGATCGCCCTCGAAACCGCGATTTCGTTCCCCGATTTCGCAAACAGCTGCGCTCTCATCGCAGCCCCCGACCGCTTATACCCGCAGGCGATCGCCTTCAACGCCGTCCAGCGTCAGAGCATCATGGACGACCCGCAGTGGAAGGGCGGCGACTACGAGGGCGCGGGGCCGGTCAACGGCCTCGCCGCGGCGCGTATGCTTGCGATGATCACCTACAAAAGCGAACAGACTTTCTCAAGCCGCTATATGCGCGAAATGGCGGACGAAGCCGCGGGCGCGTGGGGCGGACAGTTCCAGATAGAAAGCTACCTGCACCACCACGGGCAGGAGCTCGTCAAGCGCTTTGACGCGAACTGCTATCTCTACCTCACGCGCATGATGGACCTGCACGACATAGGCGCGGGCCGCGGCGGCGTCGACGCGGCGTGGAAACGCTTCGCGGGGCACAAACTGCTCGGCCTCGGCATATCGAGCGATATGCTTTTCCCCAACTGGCAGGTCGAAGAAGCCGTCCGCGCCGCCGCAAAAAACGGCGTGGCGGCGTACTACGAAGAAATAGAAAGCGACAACGGCCACGACGCCTTCCTGATGGACTTCGACCAGCTGGACGATTATCTGAGGGAGTTTTTGCAGAAATAAGGACGGCGGGGCCGCGCCTCTGTGCCGGAGGGCGCGTGCTGCGTGGGGCAGCAACAAGGATAATTTTTTAACGCTTACCGAAACGAACCGCGCCTCCTTCGCCGAAGAACACGTCCGGCACACGAAAGCGGTAAGGATATTTTGAAAATGCTCGTCGACGCGAACCGCGCCTCCTTTGCCGGAGAACGCACCCGGCACACGAAGGCGGTAGGGATATTTTTAAAATGCTCGCTGGCGCGAGCGGCCGCCTCCGTAGTGACGGTAGAAGGCGCGGCGTGTTACAATACTCTCGAAGCGGTTAATCCATTACTTCAGGTGTTTGAGGGCCAACTCAATCACCTTCAGCAACAGGCTTAACAGAGGGACGTATCGGAGTACTTGGCTCGCGAAGTTACGTCCCTCTCGCTTTTTCAAGTGTTTCCACTTTTTTGAGCGCCTTCTTCGAGAGGTTCGTCGCACGTCAGACGACACGGCTTCACCTCCCGTCTGGGAGAAACTTCTACTTCGAGTTCCCTCGCCTCGAAAGTCCGTCGAAAGTAATTATAACGGAGATTTTGATTTTTTTAGGCGGGCGTTCTCTGCCTATACGCCCGCGCCCAAATAATCCGCGCACGCCTCTATCAGCAGATCGTCCTCTTCCTTCGTCCGCGCCGCTATTCTTACGAACTTTCCGTCGAGGCCCGCGAAGTTTCTTGTGTGGCGGACGACTATGCCGCGTCCGAGCAGGAAGCGGATGAATTTTTCGTCGTCTGGGATTTCCATTAGGAAGAAGTTCGCGCAGGTCGGGCGCACGGCGAAGCCCGCTTCGCGCAGGGCTGCGGTCAGCCGCGGGATTTCGCGCGCGTAGTATTCGCGCGTGCGGCGTTTCAGCGTTTCGTCGCCCGCGCGCCAGAGCGCCGCCTGCTGGGCTAATCCGCTGACGTTCCACTCAGGCTGGCGCGCCTTTATTTTTTCTGCGGCGGCTTCGTGCGCTATGAGCGCGCCGACGCGCGCGCCGCAGAGGTCGTAGATCTTCGTCAGCGAGCGCAGCCGCACGACGTTCGGGTGGATTTTGACGGCGCGCGGAAGCTCTTCCGTCCAGACGAAGTCGCGGTAAGCTTCGTCGATTATGAAAAGCGTCTCGGGATTGTGCTCAGCCGCAGCGTCGAGCTCCGCGCCGGGAATCAGCGCGCCGGTCGGGTTGCAGGGATTGCAGAGCCATACCGCCGCATCGCGCGCTCCCTCTGCCTCCGCGAGCGAGAATATGTTCCTCGTCCGCGCGCCGTAGCCGTCGAGCGCTTTTTTGTATTCGCCGTAGACGGGCTGGAGGATGAGATTTTCGCGCGCCGCCGTGTACGACGCGATTATGTAGATGGCTTCGTTGGAGCCGCCTGAAACTATGATGTTCCCCGCCGGGACGCCGAACTCGCGCGAAAGCGCCTCCCGCAGCTCCGTACAGTCGCCGTCCGGGTAGTCTTCGAGCGCGGCGCGAAGGTCCGGGACGAAGCCCGCGCGCTGCGGCACGGCGTTTGTGTTGGTGCTGAAGTCGTAAATTTTCGCGGGCGTCGGAAGGCCCGCCGCGGCGTACAGTTTTTCGGGGTTCGCCCCGTGCGCGCGGAATTCCATGATTTTTACCTTATCGCAAATATCAGAACGGCGCAGATGGCGACCGAGATGTTGAGTATATACTGCGCGCGGAATATATCGTTGGGCTCCGGCTCGCGCAGGTCGTCGCCGAGCGTGGGGCGCGGCTCCCACTCGCCGCCGTAGAATGCGCCGCCGCCGAGCTGTATGCCGAGCAGCCCCGCGAAGACGCTCTCTCCGTGCGCGCTGTTCGGGCTTTTGTGGTTGCGCCTGTCGCGCAGGAAGACGCGCCACGCGCGCTTGTAGTCCATATTGGCGAGCGCCCCCGCTGCGACCGCTATGACGCCGCCGAGGCGCGCGGGGATAAAGTTGAGCGCGTCGTCGAGCTTCGCCGCCGCGAAGCCGAAATCGTGATAGCGTTCGTCGTCGTAGCCTATCATCGAATCCATAGTGCTCGCGGCCTTGAAGAGCCACGCGAACAGCGCCTCCTGCCCGCCGAGTAGATGGCCGAGCGCCATGTAGAAGAGCACTGATACTATGCCGTCGACGTAGCTTTCGGCTATCGTCTCGACCGCCGCGCGCACTACGCCGCCTTCCGAGAGCCGCTCCGTGTCGCGTCCGACGATGCGCCCCACCTGGCGGCGCGCCCCTTCGAGATTCCCTTCGGCAAGAAGCCGCGCGACCGGCGCGGATTCGTCCTTGAGCGACTTGAAGGCTATCGCCGCGTAGAGCAGGTAGATGTTCACCGCCGCGTAGGCCCATTCGCCTATGAAAGCCGCGAACGACAGGACGAGCGCCACCGCCGCGCCGGCCGTGGCGAGCACCGCCGCGCAGAGCAGAGCGCCGCCCGCCTTCGAACCGCCGCGCCCGTAGAAAAATTTCTCGTAAAAGCTTATCAGCCGCCCGATGCCCGCGACGGGGTGCGGAATACCGCGCGGGTCCCCGAAAACCGCGTCGAGCAATAAAGCCATGATTATCTGCAAAGCGACACCTCCGAGC
>DVKA01000213.1 GCA_018716365.1 Candidatus Caccocola faecipullorum | reverse complement strand
CAGGGTCGGAGAATCTCGCGCTGCGCGCGGAGCACGACCTTTCATACTGGGTCGAGGCGGGCGGACGGCGCTTTCTTTTCGACTGCGGGCAGGGCGCGGCGACGATGGCGAACGCGCGCCGTCTCGGCGTGGACCTCGCGTCGGCGGATTTTACGATATGCTCGCACAGCCATTACGACCACGCGGCCGGGTTCCGCGACATGGCGGAGGCCGGATGCGGCGGCAAGCTGCTTTACACCGGGCCGGGCTTCTGGGAGCGCAAGTACGCGCGCGACGGGCTGAAGTTCACGGATCTCTCTGCTGGATTCGACGAGAATTTCCTCGCCGAACGCCGCGTCGTCCACTGCGTATGCGGCGGCCTGCTCGAAGTTGCGGGCGGATGCTGGCTAGTCGGCGATTTCCCGCGCGTCCACAAGTTTGAAAAAATCCCCGAACGCTTTGTGAAGGGCGAAGCCCCCGACTGCGCGCCGGACGATTTCTCTGATGAAATATGTCTCGCAATGGACACGGAGCGCGGCATCGTCATGCTCGTCGGTTGCTCGCACCCCGGCATACTGAACATGGCGGCGAAGGTCCACGAAGCTCTGGGCCGCCCGATATATGCGCTCTTCGGCGGGACGCACCTCGTCGAAGCCGACGGCGCGCGCATCGAGGAGACGATAAAGGAACTCCGCGCGATGGGCCTTTCCGTGCTCGGGCTGAGCCACTGCTCGGGCAAGGCCGCGGAGGAATATCTGCGCGCATACGGCGGCGTCGAGGCCTGCCATATGGCGACGGGAGATTTAGTGGCGGTCCGCTGAGGGACATGCGTTTCGACGAAATAGCGCGCGACCTCGTGCATACAGCTTCGAGGCTGCTGCGCGGACGCATCGTAAACATAATGGACACTTCCGGCGTAATCGTCGCGTCGACCGACGCGCACCGCATCGGTACGACGCACGACGGCGCGCGCGAGGTTGTGCGCACGGGACGCCCAGTAGCGATAGAGAAGTCCGACGTCGCGCGCTATCTCGGCGCGCGCGAAGGGTACAACCTCCCAGTCTTCAGCGACAACCGCCTGACGGCGGTCGTCGGGGTTTACGGAAACCCCGAGGAGGTGCGCGACAGCGCCTATATTTTACAGGCCTACACGGAGCAGTTCTTCCGCCAGAAGGCGATAGAGCGGCAGAGCCGCATATCGGACGGCATGCGCGCGGATTATATACGGATTTTGATGAATCTTTCGGCGGGCGGCGGCGAACGGCTTGCCGAGCTGGCAGGGGCGCTCGATTTGAAGCTCGCCTTCCCCGTGAGGATGCTCGCCTTCTCCGTGCGCGGCGCGGAAAATTCTCTGACGCGGCAGCAGTTTCTGAGCCGGATAGCCGATGAGCTTCAGTCGCAGCGGCTGATAGAGGCGGAGCGCGACGTATGGGCCGTTATAGAAGATAAGCTTCTCGTGCTGAAAAGCGGCGGCGACGGCGGCTATCTGCTTCGCGCCCACGCCTGCGCCGAGGACGCCGCGGCGGCTCCAGTGCAGCTATGCGCAGGGCATCTCTGCGCCTCAGAGGAAGAGGCGCGCGCCTCCGGCGGCGAGGCACTGACGCTCGGAGAGAGAGGCGAGTGCGGAGTCTTCGACATAACCGACCCAGAGTGCCGTTTCGCCTATCTCATGCGGCGCGCCGCGGAGCGCGAGGAGGAATTCGTCGGCAGGATGTACCGCGAGCTCGGCGAGCGCTTCAGCGGACGCGAGCTTGAGACGATGCTCGCCACCGCCGCTGCGTACTACGAGACCGGCGGCAGCGTGACGAAGGCCGCCGAGGCCCTGCACGTACACAAGAACACGCTCCAGTACCGTATGCGGAGGCTGTGGGAGGCCGTCTGCCCCGGCGTGGGCGGCTCGTTCGAACGCGAGTTCCTGCTGCGTCTCTGCATTTTGTATCACAGGCAGTTAAGGCTGCGAACGCCTTTAATTTAATAACCCAATAGGGAGGAAGAGCAACATGTCAGCGTTATTCATGTTCGGCGTTATTTTTATCGCCGTGGTGGCGATGATAATCGCCATCTCCAAGTTCAACATCCATCCGTTCATCGTGATGGTCGTAATCGCAATAGCGATGGGGCTCGTATGCGGCTTCGACGCGGTGAAGGTGATCAACACCGTCAAGAGCGGCTTCGGCAACATCCTCGCTAATATCGGTATCGTCATCCTCTGCGGGACGATAATCGGGACGATTCTGGAAAAGACCGGTGCTGCGCTCACGATGGCGAACAGCATACTGAGCGTCGTCGGCAAGGAACGCAGCGTCCTTACTATGGGGGCCATGGGCTACGTGACGGGCATCCCGGTCTTCTGTGATTCGGGCTTCGTCGTCCTCTCTCCGATAAGCCGCGCGCTCGCCGCGCAGAGCAATAAGTCGCTCGCCGTCATGGCGACGGCGCTCTCCGGCGGACTTTACACGACCCACTGCCTCGTCCCGCCGACGCCGGGACCGATAGCGATGGCGGGAACCCTCGGCGCGGACCTCGGCCTCACGATAATCGTCGGGCTTATCCTCTCCATCCCAGGCGTCCTCGTCGCAATACTCTACGCGAACAAAATATCGAGCAAGGTAGACATCCCCGCTAATTCGCAGTATACGATGGAAGAGCTCGTCGAGAAATACGGAAAGCTCCCCGGAGTGCTCCACAGCTTCTCGCCGATATTCCTTCCGATAATCCTCATAGGCGTAGCCTCCGTAGTGTCGTTCCCAAGCCGTCCTCTCGGCGAGGGCTTTGCTTTCAAATTCCTCAACTTTATAGGAAACCCAGTCGTCGCGCTCATGCTCGGCGTGTTCCTCGCAATGACGCTCATCCCGAAGAGCGAGAAGGAAAACACACTTAAATGGGTCACGCAGGGCGTCAGCGACTCAGCGGCTATCATCGCCATCACGGGCGCGGGCGGTTCCTTCGGCGCGATACTGAGCCTGCTTCCGATCGCGGACGCGACCACCGGCCTGCTGGCCTCCGGCCTCGGCGTCATAGTTCCGTTCCTCATCGCTATGATAATGAAACTTGCTATGGGTGCTTCTACCGTCGCCATGATAACGGTCTCCGCCATGATGGCCCCGCTCATCGAGACTATGGGCTACGGCAGCCCGCTCGGCCGCGTCCTCGTCGTCATGGCGATAGGCGCAGGCTCCATGGTCGCCTCGCACGCGAACGACTCATACTTCTGGGTCGTCTCCCAGTTCTCCGATATGAAGCCGAGCGACGCCTACCGCTGCCAGACCGGCATGACCGCCGTCATGGGCATCACGCTGATCGTGATCATCTACATAATCTCGCTGTTCCTCGTCTAAACGAAATAGGCAAAAATCACAACCGGCCGTCCGCATCGGGCGGCCTTTTTTATTTTATAATTCTCGTGGGAAATTATGCCGCTCACGCGGATTCTATGAAAGGAGACGCATTTTTCAAAATGAGCAGAATCAGAGAAGACGCGGATAAAATCATAGCCGAAGCGCTGCGCGCGGCGCTGCCCGACACGGCGGTCGCAAAAGCGCTCGAAGGACGCGAGTTCGGCGCTGGCCGCCTCGTCATGGTCGCCGTAGGCAAGGCGGCGTGGCAGATGGCGAACACCGCCTGTGCGATACTCGGCGACAGGATAGACGACGGAGTCGTGATAACGAAGTACAACCACTCGAAGGGAGAGCTTCCGCACACACGCATATTCGAGGCCGGACACCCCGTCCCCGACGCGAATTCATTCGCAGCGACCGCAGAAGCGATAAAGCTCGTCGAAAACCTCACGGCGGAGGACACCGTACTCTTCCTCCTCTCCGGCGGCGGTTCGGCGCTTTTTGAGAAGCCGCTCATCCCCACGGAAGAGCTCGAAGACATTACGAAGCAGCTGCTCGCCTGCGGCGCGAACATCGTCGAAATGAACACGCTGCGCAAACGCCTATCGGCGGTCAAAGGCGGACGCTTCGCGCAGCTCTGCGCCCCCGCGAAAGTATTCTCCGTCGTCCTCTCCGACATCATCGGAGACCCGCTCGACATGATAGCCTCCGGCCCCGCATACCCAGACGGCTCGACCTGCGAACAGGCGCAGGCGATAGTAAAACGCTATAACCTGAAGCTCTCGGCAAAAGCGGAGGCGCTCCTCGCGCAGGAGACGCCGAAGAGCCTCGACAACGTCGAGACGCAGATAACGGGCAGCGTGCGCCAGCTCTGCGCCGCGGCGGAAAAAGTGTGCCGCTCCCTCGGTTATGAGCCTATCGTCCTGACCGCGGAACTCTGCTGCACCGCGCGCGACGCCGGCAGCTTCCTCGGCGCGATAGCGCGCACGCACAGAGACACGGAAAAATCGCTCGCCTACATCGCGGGCGGCGAGACCGTCGTCCACCTCACTGGGCACGGACTCGGCGGACGCAACCAGGAAATAGCGCTCGCAGCCGCGCCGCTGCTCGACGGCATCAAGGACGCCGCGGTCTTCTCTGTCGGCAGCGACGGCACAGACGGCCCGACCGACGCCGCGGGCGGCTACTGCGACGGCGAAACGATGGCTGTGCTGCGCGCGAAGGGAATCGACGTGACCGCCGTCCTCGCCGGCAACGACGCCTACCACGCGCTCAAAGAATGCAACGGCCTGATAATCACCGGCCCGACCGGAACCAACGTCAACGACCTCACGGTGCTGCTCCTGCGCCGGTAACGCGCGATAATCCACGACAATCAGACAGCCGCCCCCTCTTCGGAACGGGGCGGCTGTCTCGTCTTAAGCGCGGCCTCGTGAAAACACTGATGGTCTTAGGCTTGTGGACGGACGTTGAATATCAACTATATTGTCAATAAATTTATCTATAAATGTTATAATAAATAAAAAGATGGGAGGCGCATAAGGATGGACAGCGTAGTTTCTTTAATTGATGACATTATCCCTATAACGGAATTCAACAAAGGACGCGCGGGAAAAATTTTCGACTCGGTGAAGCGGAGCAGCCGGCCTAAAATTGTATTTAAAAACAATGCGCCTGAATGCGTCCTTCTATCGCCAA
>DVKA01000023.1 GCA_018716365.1 Candidatus Caccocola faecipullorum | reverse complement strand
ATATTGATACGCCTCTTCAACGAAGTATGGAGCAACACCGCCGTCGTCGGCGGCTACTACGGCGAGAGCGGAAGCCGCGCCTTCGTCTGCGCCGCGCTTCTTTTCACGCTCGTCACAGTCGCCTACAGCGTGCGCGGCGGCCTGCTGAGCTCCATAGTGACGGACGCGCTTCAGGCGATAGTCTTCATAGCCGTCATGATCTACGTCGTGGTTGCGATAATCCCGCAGCACAGCGTCGGCTCGATAATGACTTCGGGCGAGTGGAAGCTCGACGCCGGCGTCGACCTGCTGCTCGTCTCCGCACTCCAGATACTGAGCTATCCGTTCCACGATCCCGTGCTCACCGACCGAGGCTTCATCTGCGAAGAAAAACCGATGCTCGTCGCTTTCTTCGTATCCGGCATTCTCGGCTTTCTCTCGATAGTGTTCTTCAGCACGGTCGGCATTCACGCCTCATTGATAGGAATCGCGCCGTCTGGCAACATCCCCGCCGAGCTTGCGAAGGCGACCGGCACAGGCGTGACGCTGCTTATGACTATGGTCATGGTATTTGCGGCTGGCTCGACGCTCGACTCGACCTTCTCAAGCCTGGCGAAGCTCGCGGGGCAGGACATTCCGCAGATGATGGGACATGACCTCGGACGCAGATCTATAACAGTCGGTATGGTAACGATGGTAGTATTCGCAGTAATAGGCAACGCGCCTATGGTCGCGGGCACGGACATACTCAAGGCGACGACAATAAGCGGCACGATGGTCATAGGGCTCGCGCCGGTCTTCCTGCTCTACGGCGTTGTGCCCGCTACGAAGCTCGGCTTCCATCTTAGCTTCTGGACTGGCATCGTGCTCGGTTTCGCATTTACGCTCGGCTGGATTCCGCAGAGCTGGGCGATAGGCGGCGGCGACAGCGCGCTGCTGCTCGGCGTCAATCTATACGGGCTTATCCTATGTACCGCGGGCTTCATACTCCCCGGAATTTTCTGCAAGAAGCAGAAAGATGCGTAAGGAGACACGGCAATGAAGCAAGACTTTATACCGCGCAAGCCAGGACGCTTCTGCCCGCTCGACTATTATTTCGACGAGGACGAATTTACGAAAAAACCGATGTTTTCATGCGAGACGCTCTATATCGCGGGCGGCATGTACGGCAATCCGTTCGCCTTCGAGGCGCTTTGGACTCTCGCAGCGAAAGAGCCCGGCGCGCGCGTCGTGCTCAACGGTGATATGCACTGGTTCGACCGCTCGCCGGCGGATTTCGTGGAAAACGAACGCCGCGCCGAAAAATGGCTCTGCCTGCTTGGCAACGTCGAGGCCGAGCTGCGCCGCGGAAAAGAGAGCGGCGCGGGCTGCGGCTGCGCCTATCCGCCCTGCGTGGACGACGCTGCCGTCGCGCGCTCAAACGCCATACACGCGGAGCTGAAAAAAACACTTACGCAGATTCCAGCTGTCGCAGAGAAATTAAAGAAAAGGGCCGGAGCCGCCGTCGTCGATGTGTGCGGAGCGCGCGTCGGCATAACTCACGGCGACGAGCGTTCACTCGGCGGCTGGAATTGTTCGCTCGAAAATTTGAGGATCCAGGCGCGCCGTGCGGAGCTTACGGCGTGGATGGAAAAGAGTGGCCTCGCCGTGCTTGCTACGACGCACACCTGCGCCGCGGCCGCGTTCGCGCGTTTGGAGAGGGCCGTCATAAACAACGGAGCCGCAGGAATGCCGAACTTTCGCGGCGCGCTTTACGGCCTCATAACAAGAATATCTCCACGCCCAGAGGCGCACGCCATATACCGCGCCCGTGTGCGCGGTTTGTACGTCGAGGCCGTGCCGCTGCGCTGGGACGCTGATAAATTTCTGAACTGGTTCAACGGAAACTGGCCCGCCGGAAGTCCCGCAGAAATATCCTACCACGAACGCATAACGCAGGGCGCTGGCGCGGAACCGCAAGACGCGCTGATAGAGGGATTCGAACCGCTCGGCTGACTGAGGCTTTCGTCTACCGCGTCGATGTTTTGAACTCTCACCGCTTCACCGCAGAGAGGATGAACATCATCGGGCGGCGCATTTCGTCGCGCATCTCAGGGATCTCGGCAAGCATGCTATTCGTTGGACGTGGTTCCGCAAATCCGTTTATCACAAAGCCGTTTGTGAGCAGTGTATTGATATATGTATCAAAAGTACGATGGTACTTGACGACGTGTTCTCCGAGAAAAACGGCGTCGCGGCGGCCCTCGTAATAGTAGCCGTCTACCGGGAAATGTGCAATCGAGCCGTCCGCGTTATAATGCCACTGCTGCGGCCCCTGTGCCGTGAATACGGGATGCTCGGCGGAAAATATGAACGTTCCCCCCACCGATAGGAATCGACGCACACCTTTCACAACCGAGCTGAAATCCGCGACGTAGTGTAGCGCTAATGAGCTGAGCACGACGTCA
Source organism: Candidatus Caccocola faecipullorum (assembly GCA_018716365.1). Lineage (GTDB taxonomy): Bacteria > Synergistota > Synergistia > Synergistales > Synergistaceae > Caccocola > Caccocola faecipullorum. The sequence continues at coordinate 2,939 of DVKA01000023.1, read as the reverse complement.
AAGCTCTCCGGCGGGAAATCCACGTCTTCTATAGCCGCACGTATGTAATGTACGTTTTCGTGCTTCGTCCGCCTGCGCGCCTCCGCGAGCATCTTTTCGGAAATATCCACCCCAGTCACGGAAGCCGCGCCATTTTCCGCCGCATATTCACAATGCCAGCCGTAGCCGCAGCCGAGGTCCAGCACACGCTTTCCGCGGAAGGCAGGAAGCATCGGACGCAGGGTCTCCCACTCGCCAGCCGCCGCGAGGCCGCGCTTCGAGCGCGCCATCTGCGCATAGTTCTCAAAAAATATCTCGTCGTCGTATTTGTTCTCTTTCATGGAATTTTTCTCTTTCGCCCGAATATACGAAAAAGGCGCGACACCATCGCCGCGCCTGTGATGTCTCGTGATGCTACTGTTCCAAACCTGCTTTGAAGGCTTTAAGGTTGAGGTCGAGAAGTTTCTCAGGGATGAGCTCTTTGAGTACGTCCTCCCAGTCGAGATCTTCAAGCCCCATAGCTTTGACGAGCGCGCCCAGGAGCACGATGTTCTGAGCTTTGATATTACCGAGGCCGCTCGCTATTTCGCCCGCATTGAAGGCTTTCGTGTTGGGGACCGCCGCCTTCAGCTTTTCCGTGACGCCGTGCGGATATTCCGCCGCACCGGTGAGCACGGGCAGAGAGTATATTTCGAAGTCGTTGACGACGAGCGTGCCGCCTTTTTTGAGATATTGCAGCCAGCGCGCCGCTTCGACCTTTTCAAAGGCTACGAGAACGTCGGCTTCGCCTTCGGGGACTATCGGAGAGGCGACTTTCGAGCCGTAGCGGACATGCGTCGTGACGCTTCCGCCGCGCTGGCTCATGCCGTGTATCTCGGACATCTTTACGTCATATCCTTTGCGGACGAGCCCCTCGGAGAGTATCTTCGAGGCGAGTATCGTGCCCTGTCCGCCGACGCCGACAAGGAGAATGCTTTTCGTATCGTTCGTCTTCATCGCCTAACCCTCCCTGACTATCGCGTGCTTCGGGCATATCTGCATACAGACTGTGCAGCCGTTGCAGGAGGCGCGGTCGATGTAGACGCGCCCGTCGCGGAAGTTTACGGCTGGGCATCCGGCCTTGAGGCAGAGTTTGCATTTGACGCACTTCTCCTCATCGACGGCGCATTTCATATTTGCGCGGCGCTTTACGACTTCCTTGATAAGCGCGCATGGCGACGTCGTGATGATGACGAAGGGCTCCGTCGCGTCGTGCCCGGCGCGTATCGCCTCTCTCGTCGCGGTGAGGTCGTACGGGTCGATGAGGCGGATGTTTTCTTCCTTGACGCCGCAGGCCATGCAGAGCGCCTTGAGGTCTACCTGGTGCGTAGGCTCGCCCATGAGGGTGCGTCCCGTGCCTGGGTTTTCCTGATGGCCGGTCATCGCCGTGATTCTGTTGTCGAGGATGTTTATGACGATGGGGGCTTTGTTGACGATCGCGTCGATGAGGCCCGTTATTCCCGAATGGAAGAAGGTCGAGTCGCCGATGACGGCGAATACTTTTTCGTTGCGCCCCGCGCGCTCGACCGCCTTGCGGAAGCCGACGCCGCCGGAGACGCTCGCGCCCATGCAGATGACGGTGTCCGTCACGGAGAGCGGCGGAACGATGCCGAGCGTGTAGCAGCCGATGTCTCCCGTCACGACTATGTCTTTATATTTGCCGACTTCGTAGAAGAATCCGCGGTGCGTGCATCCGGCGCAGAGGACGGGAGGACGCGGCGGAACGTTCGCGTCTATCGAGTAGCCGCCGGTCTCTTCCGACTCGGGGAAGAATGCGCGGCGCACGCGCTCAGGCGTCAGCTCGTCTATCCACGGAAGTTTCTCGCGTCCCGTGCAGGCGATGCCGAGAGTTTTGACGAAGTTTTCAAGGTAGGGCTCGTTCTCCTCGATGACGTAGAGCGTCTCTACGGAGGCGGCGAAGTCGCGGATTTTCTGCTCCGGCAGCGGCCATGTAAAGCCGAGCTTGAGGTAGGAGGCCTCGTCGCCGAAGACTTCCTTCGCGTGGTTGTATGAAATTCCGCTCGTGATGATGCCGACCTTGCCCGTGCCGCGCTCGACGCGGTTGAGCGGCGTCTTTTCGCTGTACTCTTTGAGCGCCGCGATGCGCTCGGTAAGTATCTGCTTACGGCGCTTCGCGTTCGCGGGGGCCATGACGTATTTCGTAACGTCTTTTTTGTAGGGGCGTACTTCGCGCTCCGTTCTTTCGCCGGTCTCGACGAGCGTCTTGCTGTGGCAGATGCGCGTCGTGACGCGGAAGAGCACCGGCGTGTCGAATTTTTCGGAAATCTCGAAGGCTTCCTTGACGTAGTCGTGGCACTCCTGGCTGTCGGATGGCTCGACCATAGCTATCTTCGCGTGCGAGGCGTAGAAACGATTGTCCTGCTCGTTCTGCGAGCTGAAGAGGCCAGGATCGTCCGCAGACACTATCACAAGCCCGCCGTTGACGCCAGTGTAGGCGAGCGTGAAGAGCGGGTCGGCGGCGACGTTGAGGCCGACGTGCTTCATCGCGGCGAGCGCGCGCGCCCCAGCTATCGAAGCGCCGGCCGCGGATTCGAGCGCAACCTTTTCGTTAGTCGCCCATTCGGAGTAGACCTCTTTGTACCCGGCGAGGTTTTCGAGAATCTCCGTCGAGGGCGTTCCGGGATACGCGGCGGCGAAGTGCAGCCCGGCTTCCCACGCGCCTCGGGCCGTCGCCTCGTTTCCGGTCATTATCTTCCTCATTCAATCTCCTCCTTGCAAATAAAAAACCCGGCTTTCGCGAGCGAAGCCGGGATATAAATTCCTTGCTGATGCCGTTATTCTTTGTCTTCGGCGGAACGCTCGTCTCCGGCGTCGAGCATAATCCACGCAGCGCCGTCGAATCTTACCAACCCGCTTATTATATACATTAAAGCGACGGCGAGGAAAGCCTTTTCCCTTAA
>DVKA01000212.1 GCA_018716365.1 Candidatus Caccocola faecipullorum | reverse complement strand
TAGAGCAGGTCTATTGGATTTACTCTAATATACAGCTGTAAAAAAGACAAATGAACGACGTCAAACTTTTTGCATAATTGATAACTTTTTTACATTGGTCTGCAAAAGCACAGCCTTGAATTTTTGCACCCCTTATATTAGAGTTAATCCAATGGAGTTTATCTAATATCTTGCGTGGGAGAGTCTGCCGCGCGTTGTGGAGGATGAGAAGATGCTTAAAGAGGAAGATGTCCTTCAGGGATTTTTCTCCGGCGTCTGCTGCTCGATGCAGGTTTTCGGCGAAGCGGCGCGTGAATGTGGGCTGGATGAAGCGGCGGCGCGCAGGATAGCCTCGTGCTTCGGTTCCGGGATGGGGCACGCGGGGCTGTGCGGCTGCGTCACGGGAGCCTACATGGCGCTGGGGCTGAAATACGGCAACGGCGCGCCGGGCGAGACGGATAAGATTGCGAAGCTCAACGAGAAGAAAGTGGAATTCGAGCGGCGCTTCGCAGAGCGCTGGGGCAGCCTCGAATGTACGAAGATGCTGGGCGGCCTCGACCCCGCGCGTCCCGACGAGCTTAAAACCGCCGTCGAGCGCGGCCTCTTTCAGTCCGTCTGTGCGCCGGCAGTCTGCGACGCCTGTGCGATACTGAAAGAGCTTGAGGAAGAATGAGAAATTTTATCGACAGCTGCAAGGCAAAATGTCTGGCGGGCGAAGTCCTTTCGCGCGATGAGATAGTATCGCTGCTCGGCGTCGAAGCGGGAAGCGCGGACGGCGAATATATGCGCGCTGCGGCGCGCGATGCCGCGGCGAAAATAGCAGGCGGCAGAGGCTACATCTGGTGCGCCGTCGGCATGGACTACGCGCCATGCTCCATGAACTGCAAATTCTGCTCCTTCGGCGAGAAATGGGGAATCGTGCGCGAGCCGCGCCACGTCGAGCCGGAGGAGATTTTCAGCCACGTGCGTCAATACGCGGAAAACAGGGCGGCTTATATAATCCTGCGCACGACGGAGTTCTATGACTTGGACAGGCTGCTCGGCTTCATACCTGAGATACGTGCGAAAATTCCCGGCGGCTATGCGATAGTGCTGAACACCGGCGAGCTTGACGCGGCTGCCGCGGCGAAGGCGAAGGCGGCGGGCGTCTACGGCGTCTATCATGCGCTGAGGCTGCGCGAAGGGACGGACACGCCATTCGATCCGGCGGAGCGTATCGCCACGATGAAAAACGTATCAGCCTCCGGGATGACGCTTATCAGTCTGGTTGAGCCGCTCGGCTGCGAGCACAGCGACGGGGAGATCGCGGACAGTTTCCTGAACGCAGTGGGCTGCGGCGCGAAAATATGCGGCGCTATGGCGCGCTTCCCAGTCGAAGGCACGCCGTTCGGCGCCTCTCCGCGCATAAGCGACGCGCGCCTCGCGCAGGTCGTCGCGGCGCTGCGCCTTTCCGGCGGCTCGGCGGTGCGCGACATATGCGTCCACAAGGCTACGCCCGAGGCGCTCGAAAGCGGAGCCAACGTCATGGTCGTGGAATCCGGCGCGATTCCGCGCGACTCTGATTTTTCGGAAAAAGACTGGGCCGGCGTCGATATGGAGCGCGCCCGCGAAATGCTCGAAGCCGCCGGATACGAAATCTCGCTTCCTCCCACGCTGTAATGTGCAGCGCGCGGTCGCCGCAGTTTTGAAGTTTTCGCCGTACGCGGCGGCTTCATGTTAAGGATAAAAAACGCCGGAGTGGGAAATTTCCCGCGCTCCGGCGTTCTTGTTTGAATTTGTGGAATTGGAGGCCGCGCCGTTACTTTCCGGCTTTTACCTCGGCGAGCTGGCCGTCCTCGAAGAGCACGCGGACTGTGTACTGAGCGCCGCCGCGTCCTTTTTTATCCTCGTCGAAGGCCACGTAGAGCTTCTTTGCCTGCCCCGGCTTTATCGATATTGAGCCGTCCTTGTTGTTGAGCTTTTTCGGCGACGACAGCCGTCCGCTGAGTATGACCGCCGCGGGGTTGCCGTTGCCCGGTATCGTGTCCCACGTCTTGCCGCTTCTCGCGTTCGTCACGCTGATTCCTGTTATAGCGGAGTCCGCGCCGGATATTGAAAGCTCTATGAAGCTGTCGGGATTCATGTTCGCCGCGGCTCTTTCCTTCTGTCCGGCGAAATCGTATTTCCCGACGCCGGTGTATTTGGCGGTTATCTTAGCGCCCGATCTGCCGCCTCTCTTTTCGTCTCTGAATTTCTTGTCCCTGTCGTCCTTGCCCGGCTTCCTGAACGAACGAACAGCGGCGGCCTCGGTCGAGGCGCTCGACGTCTCTCCGCCTATCATCTCGACGGTCGCGGTGAATCTTGAATCTTCCGGTATCGCCTCAGCCGCGTCGTTCACGACGAGCGTAAGCTTCGTCACCAGCAGGACGGGGACGGGCTTCATGTTTCCGCCCTCGTTGACTACCTCGCCCTTCGCGTTTTTGACGAGCAGGAAGTTGCGCCTGCCGGACGAGCTCCACTCTTCTCCGGTCGTCTCGTTTCTCAGCGTTATGGACTTTATAGCCTGCGCTCCGCTGACGGCGACTGTGAATTCAGCGTCCTTCGTGCCGTCGGGCGAACCTCCGCGCCTGCCGATTTCGTCTTCCTGCGCCCCGGTGTAGTTCAGAGACTCGACCTTAAGCGAAGGCCCCGCGAAAGCCGTAGCCGCAAACGAGAGCAGCGCCGCGGACAATGCCAGAATAATAAACTTTCTCATCGTCAGTTCCTCTCCTTAGTTTAAATTTTCAACGCCCTGCATCCTTATTTTATAACAATTTCGCAGAGTTTTCACCGTCTGCGCGCGCGGCGGGAAAAATCTGCCGCTTTGAGCTAAAATAAGGGCGAAGGCGGTGGTGCTGTGGCTGAAGAAAAATCCGGCGGCCTCGTTGCGGGGCGCGCCGTCGAGATATGCGCGAACATAGACGACATGACGGGCGAGGATCTCGGCGCGGCTATGGAGCTGCTGCTTGAGGCTGGAGCGCTCGACGTATGGTTTGAGCAGATACAGATGAAGAAAAACCGACCCGCGGTGAAGTTCTGCGCGCTCGCGCTGCCGGAGGACAAGGCGCGCGTGGCGGAGCTCATGCTGCGCCACACTACGACGCTCGGCGTGCGAATGAGCGAGGTGGAGCGGCTTATGCTCGCGCGAGAAATACGCACGGTCGGGACGCGCTTTGGAAACGTGCGCGTGAAGCGCGGAACGCTCGGCGGCGAGGTAATAAAAGAGATGCCGGAGTACGACGACGTGAGGAGGATAGCGCGCGAGACGGGGCTCCCGATGAGCGCCGTGCGCGCCGCGGTGGCCGAAGATGCGGAAATTCAGACATTTTAAGGGCGGCGAGTACGAGTTCATAGGCATAGCGCGCCACTCGGAGACCGAGGAAGAGTTCGTCGTCTACCGCCCGCTGTACAACGACAGCGGCCTCTGGATAAGGCCGAAGAAGATGTTTTTTGAAAACGTCGAGGTAGACGGCGCGCTCGTGCCGCGTTTTCAGGAGATAACGCAAGAGGACTGGAGGGCTGACAATGAGTGAAGAACTGGCGAAACGGGTCGCCGCGCTCATACGCGGCAGGGGAGTAGCTATATTCAGCGGAGCAGGGCTCAGCACGGAGTCTGGCCTCATGGACTTCCGCTCCAAGGACGGAATCTGGGCTCACGCGGACCCGACGAGGCTCGCCTCCGTCGGCGTGCTTGAGAACAACTACGACGAATTTCTCGAATTCTACAAGGCGCGCCTCTTCGTGCCCGACGAGGTGCAGCCGAACGTCGGCCACAAGCTTATAGCCGAATGGGAAAAGCGCGGCTATGTCGACGGCGTCATAACGCAGAACGTCGACCGCCTGCACCAGAAGGCCGGCTCCGTCAACGTCTGGGAGCTGCACGGAAGCCTCGAACCGGTCTACTGCCACAGCTGCGGCAGGCCCGGAGACAGGGACGACTTCCTCGCGGGCAAACCGTGCTCCTACTGCGGAGGGCATCTGCGGCCGAGCGTCGTGCTTTTCGGCGAAATGCTGCCGCAGCGCGCGCTCGAAGCCGCCGACGAGCTCAGCCGCCGCTGCCGCACATTCATAGTGCTCGGCTCGTCGCTCGTAGTCTCTCCGGCGAACTATTTCCCGCGCGAGGCGAAGATGAACGGAGCGGAGCTCGTGATAATCAACCGAGACCCGACGCCGCTCGACGGAATGGCCGACGTCGTGGTACACGAGGGAATCGGCGCCTTCCTTACCGAAGTGGAGAAGTACGTCGAACTGCCGTAAAAGAAATGAAAAGAGCGCGCGCCGCTGCGAAACGCCGCGCATAAAGATAAACGGAACGCGCCGCGGCGAATGGCCCGCGGCGCGTTCCGTTTATGTGTTTTCCGGCGCGCCCGGCGAGAGCGCGGTTCGGAAATTTTTACAGCCTCATCTCCGGCTTCAGCGGGCGCGCGAAAAGCTCCTTTATAAGCTCCTGCGGCCGCTCGCCCTTGTAGAGCACGCGGTAGACCGCTTCGGCTATCGGCATCTCGACGCCGAACTTTTTGCTGTTCTCGACGACGGCGCGCACAGTGTAGGCCCCTTCCGCGACCTGCCCGAGAGATTCGACAGCCTCCTCGAAGCTCATGCCGTTGCCTATCGCCAGGCCAAGGCGGAAATTGCGCGAGAACATGCTGTAGCAGGTGACGATCAGGTCGCCGACGCCCGCGAGCCCCGAAAGCGTAAGCGGCGACGCGCCGAGCTTCGAACCGAAGCGCATAATCTCGGCGAGGCCGCGCGATGCGAGCGCCGCCATTGCGTTGTCTCCGAGGTCGAGCGCCTTCGCAATGCCCGCCGCGACCGCGTAGATGTTCTTCGTGGCTCCGCCGACTTCGAGCCCTATCACGTCCGTTCCTGTGTAGACGCGGAAGTTGTTGCCGCTGACGATCTCCTGCCAGCTTTTAGCCTCGCCCTCGTCCGTCGAGGCGAGCGCGACCGTCGTTGGACGGCCTACGAGAACCTCCTCCGCGTGGCTCGGCCCCGAGAGCGCCGAATATTTAAGGAAAGGGCAGCACTCTGCGTAAACCCTGTGAAGCAGGTCGCCCGTCGAAATTTCTATGCCTTTGGCGAGATTGAGGATATGTCCCTCGCGTTCGCCGCGGGATGCTACCTTCTCGCAGACCTCGCGCACGAACTGCGTCGGAATCGCCATGATGTACCTGTCGGAAAAATTCAGCGCGGCGTCGAGGTCCGTCGTGCAGTTCACGCTGCGCGGCAGCTCCGTCTCACGGAAGCAGAAATTGTTGCGCCGCGTCTCCGTGATCGCCTTCGCCTGGCTCTCGTCTATCGTCCACATGAGCGCTTCGTTGCCGAGCGACGCGAGATGGACGGCCATCGCCGTTCCGAAGCTCCCCGCGCCGAGGATAGTTATATTCATATCGCTTCCTCCGTTCACTTTCACTCGCCGCGCGCCCGCGCGGCCTCTGGACTTTTTCATTATAGCACAGCGCGCTTTCTGCGCTTTTCAGCCTTTTTGCCGCAAAGTGCCGCGCCTGAACGTGCAGCCTACTTGAATATTTCTGTTATCGATATATAATTATCGATAGAACGGCGGTCATAATAGGACGGGGAGTGAAGGGGTATGACGTCGCAGGATACGAAACCTCTCAGCATTTCAAGGCAGTCTCTTCAGCGTATGCCTGTTTATCTCGAATTACTGAAAAAAATCAAGGCCGGGGGCGGCACGCACGTTTCCGCCGCTTTTCTGGCGGGGGAGCTCGGGCTTCATCCGGTGCAGGTGCGCAAGGACCTTGCGTCTGTCTCGAAGGTCGACGGAAATCCGCGTATCGGCTTCGCGCTCGACGGGCTCATCGACGATATGGAGGATTTTCTCGGCTGCAAGAACGCGCATGAGGCGGTCGTCGCGGGCGTCGGCAATCTCGGGCGCGCGCTGCTTTCCTACGGCGGCTTCGGCAGCTACGGACTTTCGATAATCGCGGGCTTCGACACTTCGCCCGATGTGGTCGGCACGACCGTCGCAGGCAAGGAAATTTTTCACGCGTCGCGCATTGCGGAACTCTGCGCGCGGCTCGGCGTGCATATAGGCATAATAGCGGCGCCTGCCGCGGCGGCGCAGAGCACTTGCGACGCCATGCTGCGCGGCGGCGTGCGCGCGATTTGGAATTTCGCGCCGGTGCATCTGACGCTGCCGCCCGGCGTGATCGTTGCGAATGAAAACCTTGCCGCCTCGTTCGCGGCTCTGTCCGGCAGGCTGAGCCAGATGAGCCGCAGAGACTAGGCGCTGCGGAATAAACTATAAAGCGTACTATCCTGCCGCGCGCGAAAAATGACGTTCGCGCCGCGGCACAAATCAAAGCATATAGAGAGGGATGTGTATGGTGACGGAGAATTTTGACTACGCGCTCGTCGATAAGATCGTCGAAGGGCACGGCGCGCAGGCGACGGCGGTCATCGCGATACTCCAGGAGATTCAGGAGCATTACCGCTATCTGCCGCGCGAGATCTTTCCCTACCTTTCGAAGAAGCTCGGGATGCCCGAGGCGCGCAT